>NZ_RQFG01000005.1:913675-1218234 GCF_004769235.1 Leptospira kanakyensis
TCTGATCCTTGGGATGTGTTTCCAAGTTTTGACCCAGAAAACTCTATCCTAATCATTCCGAAAAATTTATCGGAAAAAGATTTAACCAATGTTAAAATTGGTTCAGGAATCACTGACAAAACAGCTACGTTAGATGATTGTGAATGTAAAGACCTGCCCGAACCAACTCGTTATGTGGATGCACGTAAGATGATCAAAGGGCAAATTGAAAGGCTTGTGGCTTGGGAAGAACCAGGATGGGTGAACCAACCGGCAGACAAAGATCCTGACGGTCATCATAAAGTAGATCCCAAACTCTCCTCCTTCTTTAAGTTCCAAGGAAGGCTAGGAAAACATCCCAGATCCGATTTAAGGATTCGAGAGTTACACCAATACGGCGAATCTCCGGAGAATGCTCCTTTCAAAACCAATATCGAACAACATTATACGTTTGAAAGTCCTAAAACCGACAGGTCATATACTGACAGGGAAGGAAACTATGGGCCAAAATTTTTAGGAGATGATTCCACTCCGCAAAAGTAATTCGATCCAACCGAATTTAATTAAATCAGATCAACTAACTTTGCTTTGGTTAGTTCTTCTGGTTTGAATGGTTTTTCTTTTCGAAGAAATTCAATCATTTCCTCTCGGCGTACATACCCTGCGCCGAGGATTGCTTTTTGGATCACAAAATCTTTCCAAGTTTTGAGTGAATGACCAAATTTTTCACGGTCGAGTAATCTCGTAATCGATTCCTCATTTTCCCCCCAAACAAATGGATTAGCACCGACATGGAGAAGGTCAGCCATACATTCGACTGCATCGGCGGAAGCCGATAAAAACAAAGCCGTATTTCCGAAATTATCTTTTGTTTCTAATAAAACATTTCCTTCTTCCAAAAGAAACGAACATAACTCATGTAAGTTTCTCTCAGCAACCAAATGGAGGGCAGTTTTCCCTTCACGATCAATTTGTTGGACGATATCTGGAAACTTTGACAGAAGTTTGGTGATGATTTCCATTCGGTCTTCGATGATTGCTTCTAAAAATACAGACCGCCCCTCTTCATTTCGTAAAGAAACAATCTCTTCCGTTAATGAATTAAATAAAACCTCCCATAGAGATTCAGCGGACTCAAGAACTGCCAAATGAAAGATGGTGTTCCCATTTTTATCTCTTGTGAGAAGATATTTTGAATTTTTCCAAACAGAAACCGTATCCACTAAGATTTGAAGGAAAGAATCTTTGTTTTGATTCACTACATCAAAGATCACATTGCCTGGAGTGGTATAAGGAGATAAGGGATCAGCTCCTTTAAGGATGGCATGACGAAAGAGCTCCGCACTCTCCATCTTTAACATCCAGGAGAGAGCATTCGTTCCATAAAAATCTAATTCATTTGGATCAGCACCAGCGCTGATCTCGGCGTCCCAGTCTTCGATACTGCCAGATTTGGCTATGTCTATCAAACTCATTTAGGTAATGATAAACGTTTCCTCACAGAAGTCGATTTTTTAACGGAAGGTTTCTTCGGAATCGAACCAAGGATTTTATCAAAACCTTTTTTGGTTTCGAAAGATAAAAATTGGATCGCTTTATTACCCTTGGTAGGAACAAAACTCATGGCTCGTTCCGAGAGAGCTGTGATGGTCAAACTTGGATTTACACCTAAGTTCACCGTAAGCATGGACGCATCGCAAACACGTAGGTTCTCGTATCCAAACACTTTGTTTTCCATGTCGATCACACCACGTTCTGCTGAGTCAGCGACAATACAACCACCCATGATATGACCTGTCAAAGGGGCACTGAGAAGAGTGTCATTGAAAGAACTGCGAGGAATCCCACCCACTATCTCTGCGAGTTTCCTTGTAAAGGCATTGGCAATCGGAATATAAGTTGGTGTGGGTTCACCAGTGGAAAGAGCCGATGTGATGGTTCTTTGGAAAGGCCAAATGATTCGTCTTTTACGGACAAGTCGTACGCTATTATCAACAGTTTGCATCACAAGTAAAATGATAGAGTTTTTTGCAAACCCGACAGGATTATGTGCTTTTAAAAAATAGATGGGATGGCGAAGCATAGTCCAAAAAAATTTGAGTGGTCTTGGAAACTTCCCACCTCCATCAGTCATCACACTGGCAAGGAGAGCAAAAAAATCCGATCCTTTGGAATACCGAACAGGTTCGATATGAGTATTTTCATCGGGATGGACAGATGATGTAATCGCAATCCCACGTGAATAATCAACACCCTTACTCGCTGGAACTGTTACTGGTAATACGGTTTCGCTATTGGTTCGAACTGTATCACCTAACTTTTCTGACAAACGGATCAATTTGTTTTCAAATTGCATTTTGAGTAGAAGTCCAACAGTACCCATCACACCAGCAGAAAGAACTACTTGTTTGGAACGAAATTTCCTTTTCGGATAACCAAACCAACCGGTTGTACTGTTTGATTCTAATTCATATCCAAACTCACCGCTAGCTTCTGGATCAGGAATTCCTTTTTCATTCAGTGGAACAAGAGAAGTGACTTTGGTTTCAGGAAGAATTTCTGCTCCGAGTTTCTCGGCTAAATATAAATAGTTTTTATCGAGAGTGTTTTTTGCGTTATGACGACAACCGACCATACAACCACCACAAAAATTACAAGGGTCTCGATCGGGACCATCGCCTCCAAAAAAAGGATCCTTTGGATCTTTTTTGTTACCAAAATAAATTCCCACAGGAGTTCTTCGGAAGGTATCTTCTTTACCAAAAGTTTTGGCAGTTTCTAATAAAATTTGGTCTGGTTCCCAAAGTTGTGGGTTCTCTGTTACACCAAGCATGTGTTTTGCAACATCATAATATGGTAATAATGCTTTTTCTCCACCCATTTTGGAATATAAAGGAGAGTTTAAAACTTTAGCTGATGGAACATATAACGTACAAGCATAAACTAATGAACCTCCACCCACACCTGCCCCACTCACGAGTAAAAAATCATTCAGTAAATTGATCCTTTGAATTCCATAAAAACCTAACTTTGGCATCCATAAGTATTTACGAAGGCTCCAATTTGTTTTTGGAAAGTCTGTTGATTTCCATCTTTTTCCCGATTCAATCACTAAAACCTTATAACCTTTTTGTGATAACCGATAAGCAGAAACAGATCCTCCAAAACCAGACCCTACGATAATAAAGTCATAATCATAATTTTGTTCTTTTGGAATGGATTGACTCATGGTTCGTTTTTCCTTGTTTGTGGTGCGTGAGCGAAACCGAGTCTGCAATGGAATTCGATTCCTGTCAATTCGCTCTTAGTGATTCTAATAAAAACTTCTCGTCGAAAGTTATCAATCTTTTTGAATCGGTTCATGCCTGAGATTAAAAAACAAATTCCCCTATTAAAAAACGATGGAACCCTTACGGAAGAAGGTTGGGCTCGTTCCCCTTTTTGGACTTATAACCGTGAAAATATCGCCGCATCAGCATTAAAAATCAAGGAATGGGATTATTATTCTATTTTATCACCTACAAAAGAATTTGGAATCACTATAACGGCATCTGATTTGGGTTATGCGGGTCTCTTTGCAATTTGTTTTTTAGATTTCAAACAAGGAACATTTAAACAAATCGATACACTTTCGGTTCTACCTCTTGGCAAAACAGGATTTCCACGTGTTAGTAGTGGTGGGGTGGTTCAGTTTGAAGATAAAAAACTGAAACTACGATTTGAAGTCATAAATGGAAAACGAATTTTAGAATTTGAATCCAAATCTTTCGACGCACCAGATGGGGGAAAAGGAATCCAAGGAAAAATCGAACTTACCGAACCTAAAATGGATTCGATGAATATTGCTACCTCTTGGAAAGAAAACAGAAAAGCATTCTATTATAATACTAAAATCAATTGTATGCCCGCTTCCGGAAAAGTATTCGTAGGAAATACAACGTATCAATTCGATTCCAAAAAAGATTTTGGCGCACTCGATTGGGGACGTGGAGTTTGGACATATAAAAACAGATGGTATTGGAGTTCCGTCTCTGCTTGGGTGGATGGAAAACCATTTGGTCTCAACTTAGGATATGGATTTACAGATAGAAGTCCTGCTTCTGAAAACATCATTCTTTACGATGGCAAAATTCATAAACTAGAGGAAGTGGATTTTATCATTGATACCAAAAACTATATGGCGCCATGGAAATTCACTTCCAATAACAATCGTTTGGATTTGGATTTTACACCCATCGTAGATAGAAATTCTTATATGAATTTTTTAATCATTAAAACGGTACAACACCAAGTGTTTGGAATGTTTAATGGAACTATGGTTTTGGACAATGGGAAAAAGTTGAAACTCCAAAACATCCTCGGGTTTGCCGAAGATGTTCTGAATCATTACTAAAGCATATAACTTATGTTCGTTTCTTTAGTTTGTAATAAGCTGAAAAACTAGCAGGAATAAAAATAAGTGATCCAAAGGTTCCGAATCCAAGTCCCCAGGCTAAGGAGAGTGTCATCGGAATGAGGAGCGGATCCGAACCACCGATCGCATAAGCAGTCGGAATCATTCCAGCCATAGTGGTGAGAGTTGTCACAAGAATGGGGCGAAATCTTTCACCAGAAGCCGTTATGAGAGAATCATACAACCCTTCTCCTTTGGCTTGGAATTCTTGGATGGTATCTACAAGTACGATGGAGGCGTTCACAATTACTCCTGCAAGACCAATGATACCAATCATTGCAAGAAAACTTAAAGCCTTTCCTGAAATCAAAAACCCAAATACCACTCCCACAAATCCTAAGGGAATTGATAACAAAATCAACACTGGTTTTTTGATGCTATTGAAGATGATCGCGAGGATGGCAAAAATTCCAAAGAATGCCAAAACACCAGCTGTCAGAAGTGAGACCATTGACTTGGCAGTTTCTTCTTGTTCCCCTCGGAACTTAATTTTATAACCTGGATACTTTTTACCAATATTTCCAAACTCATCCACTATTTTACCATTCACAATGGTGGAACTTGTTTTGGCTTCATCCACATCAGCAAGTACAGTGATGGCTTTTTCATAATCATTATGATACAAAGCTTCAATCCCCTGAACCGTTGTTTTTGTGGTAACTGCGGTAATTGGTGTTAGGAGGCCAAATTTATTAGAGATTTGGATTGAATCCAAATCTTCCAATCCATCGCGGAACTGGTCATCGTTTTGGATGACAATTTTGACTTCATCCTTACCCTTACGTAGGTTAGATGCCTCTAAACCTTCCATGGCGGTTCGCACATAATAAGCTGTGACTTCTGTATCAATTCCTGTGATGGCAGAAGCAGTGTCTTTCATACGAATTTGAATTTCTTCTCTACCAGGTTTGTAATCATCGTTGATATTGATGACACCTTCTTGTTTTCTTAAAAAATCCTGCATCTCAGTTGAGATCTGTTTTAGAGTTTTATAATCGCGACCTTCAATCGCAACGGTCACAGCGGCTCCAATGGGAGGGCCGTTCACTACTAAATCAACCATCACCGAAACCGCACCTGGAAGTTTTTTCAAATCAGGTTCAAGTTCTCCAAAAATTTCTTGGGCAGTTCGTTTTCGTTCTGTTTCCGGAACAAGAATGATCTGCGCCATACCTAACTGCTCACCAATCCGAGTTAATGGATCGGTTGGATCTGTTTGTTGGATTCCAATTTTCAAAATAATACTTTGAACTTCATTTTTAGGAATTTTATTCAAAATGGGTTGGAAGTATTGCAATTGTTTGGTGGTCTCTTGTGCAGAAAAGTCAGGAGGGAATTCTGCTCGAACCATCACATAATCAATCCCTTCTTTAGGAAACAAATTGAAGTTCATGAGTCCGACAAGCCCACAAGAAGATAAAAATACAATGAGGATACAACCAAGTGTTAGGAAAGGTCGATTGACAACGCGAGTAATGAAACGAGTGAATCCAGCTTTTAGAGATTCAAATCCATTTTCTAAAACAGAACGAAACCTTTCGCGATGTTTCGAACGTTTTTTGACCTCATGTGATGTGAACTGTGCATACCGAACGGGAAGTAATAAAAAGGATTCAAACAAAGATAAAGTCAAAGCCACAATCACCATAAATGGAATTTGCCAAATGAATTTACCCATAATTCCAGACATAAACGCCATCGGCAAAAAGGCTGCTACTGTTGTGAGATAAGATCCAATGATAGGAACAAATAACTCGCTAGCACCAAGTACTGCCGCTTCCCTTGAATCCATTTTTTTAGATCTGAACTTGTAGATATTTTCCGATATGATGATACTATTATCAACTAACATCCCCAGGGAAATGATAATCCCGAGCATTGATACTAAGTTGAAGGATACATCAAAGATAGGAAATGCAATCGTAGTTGCAAATAATGTCAATGGCAAAGATAAACTTGTGAGAAGTGAATCTTTAAGACTAAAAAATAGAATTAGTACTAAAACAACTAAAAACAATCCTTGAAGGGAATTGGTGATCACCACATCCAATCGTTTGATGGCACGTGCCCCTTCATTATTTAATTCCGTAAATTGAATGTTAGCGGGAATTTGTTTCTTTAATTCATCAATACGGTCTTGGACCGCTTCTACAGTTCGTATGATGTCGGCACTGTCTTTTTTGATGATTTGTAAGACGTATGCAGGTTCGCCATTCACAACGGCAATCACACGAGGCCTTTCGTATGTATCTTTTACATTGGCAACTTGTGATAAAAGAATGGTATTTCCCGTTTCATTCGAACGAATGGGAATGTTTTTAATATCATTGATTTCGTTAATTTCACCAGTCACCCGAATGTCTTGAGTGATGGGTCGTAAAAATGATCCAGCAGGAACGCTTATATTTCTTTTTGAAATTGCGTTGATGATATCAGAAAAACCGAGTGTGTATCGTTTCTTTAAATCAGGATCAACACGAATGCGCCATTCTTCTTTTCGTTTTCCAAAAGCATCCACACGAGAAACACCAGAAACTTTGCGCATTTCATCTTCGATGAATCGACCCATTTCTTGTAGTTCCATTTCATTCATGGCACCATGGATCGCAATCTCTAACACTGGAAAGTTGGAACTCTTTTGTTCTGTGACAATAGGTCGGTCTTTCACTTGTGTTGGTAAATTAGTCACACGATCCACAGCACGTCTGATATCGTTCACAACACCATCAGGGTTATTGTGTTCTAAATCAATTTTGATGCTGATATCAGATTCGGAGTTACGAGAGATGGATCGAACTGAGTCCAATCCTTCTACTTCCCGTAATTTCTCTTCAATGGGAATGGTAACTTTTTTCTCTACGTCCACGGGACTTGCACCAGGATATACAGTGAGAACTCGTACTTGGCGAAAGTTCACCCGAGGGAATGCTTCTCGTTTCATGGAAAGGACAGAGATCATTCCCGCAAGGAACAAAAAGATAAAAACCAAATTGGCAACTAATGGTTTGTAGACGAAGAAATGGATAATTTTTTTCATAAATAGAATTCGGTTAGAATCAATCTAAAAATCTTGAATGTTCGGTCAAGGTGAAACGTTAATTTATTGACTTTGTTTTTCTGACTCTCGTTCTTTTAAAACAGTTTCAATCACTTCTACAAAAACAGATGGGTCTTGCGCCCCACTCACAGCATACTTTCCGCCAATGATAAAATAAGGAACACCGCTGATTCCATTTTGGTGGTAATAGGATATCTCTTGTCGGATATGTTCTTTGAGTTCTGGATCTGCAAAAATTGCATCAAACTTAGCACGGTCTTTGTACAATGGTTCTGCCACTTTCCAAATGGTTTCTTTGTCGGTAAGATCCTTTCCTTCCGTAAAATTGGCTGAAAAAAACAAATCCACAAGTTTTGCTTGTTCTTCTAAAGTAGAAAGTCCTGCTACAAGTGCGTGTAATATGAGAGTGTTCGTGGCTTTTGGGATGGCTTCAAACTGGAAAGGTATTCCTACGGATTTTCCAATTTCAGTGAGACGTTGCCAAGCTCCATCGAGCCTATCCAAACTTCCAAATTTCTGCGTTAGGTGTTCTTTGTAATTGATTCCTTCTTCTGGAATTTCTGGTGAAAGTTGGAAAGGCCTCCATCGAACTTGTGGATCAATTTTAGTTCCTACAGTTTGGAGGGCCAACTCCAGTTTCTTTTTTCCTACATAACACCAAGGGCAAGCTACATCGGATACGATATCAATGGAAAAAGGTTCAGAGTTGGTTGACATTTTAAATTAGACTCCCATCCAATTAAGGTTTAGAACCATAAATGGGAAAATAATGAAGCTCACAAGAAAAAGATTCCTGATTAATAGTTTTGCCACCGGTGCCTTGGTTTCCCTTTCCACATTACAAAAGAATTTATATGCCTATGGGGCGGAAACTTCTGCCCTACACAGAAAAGACCCACTCGGGTTTGCGGAGTCTTTGGGGTTCACCCAACCACTAGACCAGATCCTTGTGACGGCCCTTCTTGCACCCAACTCCCATAATTCCCAACCTTGGAAAATCAAACGTGTTTCCGACTCCGAATTTTTACTTTTTGGTGATGGAGAAAAACAACTCCCGGAAATCGATTCCCTAAACCGGCAATTTTTCCACACACAAGGTTGTTTTTTAGAACTAGCTCACTTAACAGCCGATAAACTTATGTTTGATACCAAAATCACATACTTTCCAAAAGGAAAACCAAGTTCCAAAACGTTTTCTACTTTGCCTGTTGCCAAATTTGAAATTTTCCCCAAATCAAAATGTGTTCATGACTTTTTATTTTCTGGAGTACCTGACCGCCGAATGAACCGTTCCGTATATTCCGGGGAATTCATTACAAACGAAGAAATCAATGACTTAAAAATGTTGATGGGGCCAACCAAACATAAACTACTTTTTGTGAATGATCCCAAACAATTAGAAACCATCTTACCCATACTGGATGCAGCTTTCGCTATGGAAACCAATCGTATAGTATCCAATGAACTGAATCGTAAATGGTTTCGAGTTTCCAAAGAAGATATCTACCAAAAACGAGATGGACTTACACTGGAAGGGAATGGACTTTCCGGAATCAAACTCTGGTTTGCCAAAACATTCTTCGTAGATCTATCGAAAGAAGCCTGGCATTCGAAATCTTCCAAGGATGCGGGAATCCAAATGTTTCAAAACCAAGTTTATTCTTCCAAGGCACTTGTTTTCTTTATCACAGAAGGTTCTGAAGAGGAACGTACATGGATCGAAGTGGGAAGAGATTTTATGCGTGTTAGTTTGGCATGTGCCGTTCGAAAGATTGCCTTTCATACCATGAACCAATCTGTGGAAGATTATCCAGAAAGTAGAGAGTTCACCAAACATCTGAAAACAACACTTGGATTAAAACCAAAAGAACAAATCCAATTGATTGCAAGGATGGGAAGGAGTTCCTATGAATACAATTCCCCTAGACGTGAATTAGAAAGTTTTATGATTTAAAGGGTTGGATAAACCACTTCACCAGCGGATTCAAAGGCTGGTTTAGAAAACAAATACCCTTGGTAAAGAGAAATTCCCATATCCACCAAAACTTTCAATTCCTCTATTGTTTCAACACCCTCAGCAATTACCTTTATTCCAATTTCATGACAGACACCCGCAATGGCTTTGGTTAGTTTTTGAGCCACCGAATTGGTATGAATGTTTCGGATGAGTTCCATATCTAATTTTATCAAATCAGGTTGGAATTTTGCTAGTAAATTGAGTCCCGAATAACCAGATCCAAAATCATCAATTGCAGTTAAAAATCCATATTCTTTGTATTTTTTAAAAATATTAATGATGTGGTCATGGTCTTGTACTTCTTCACCTTCCGTTAATTCAAAGACCAATCGATTCAATGGGAATTGGTATTCTTGACTGGCTTCTAAAGTAGTTCGAATACAAGTTTCTGGTTGGTAGACTGCATTTGGTAAAAAGTTAATATTCAAATATGAGGGAATACCAATTTGACTTGCCAATTGAATGGCTTTGATACGACAGGCTTGGTCAAACTGGTATCTGTTGGATGAATTAACCTTAGATAGAATTGAATACGCGGACTCCCCACTGGTTCCGCGAACCAGTGCTTCATGGGAATAAATGGTTTTTTGGTTCCAATCAATGATGGGTTGGAAAGCCATCGTAAAAGAAAAATCTAGGCCCGCCCCATTACGACATTCTACACAACTATACAACTTGGGAATTTTACCTGAGGGTGCTTCGATGAGTTGGTCTTCGGGGAATTTAGGCTTCATAAGCGTGATACTTTTTAGACGAAACTTACAAATAATTTGAAATTATACAATTAGAATTTTGGAAGTTTCCCTATCACATACCAAATCACAACTAAGAATTGGAATGTGGCAGTAACAAGAAGGATGGTGTAAGGTTTGGCATTGATTGCTTTTAATGATCCTATCCTTGCCCCAAAAATCCCACCAAAACTTCCAATGAGTGCCAATTCCAAATGCAATTTACCTTGGAAAAAATACAAAATACTCGTTCCAAAGGAAGTGAGAAAAATTCCGAGGAAAGAAGTGGCAACAGCCTCAACAGGACTCATTCGAAAGTAATACACAAATAAAGGGACAGCTAAGAAACCTCCACCAATTCCAAAAAAAGAAGAAAACAGTCCAAAAAAGATCCCAGTGAAAAGAACAATCAATACAGATTTGCGAGAATAAGAAAAGGATTCCGTATGCTCCTGATTCGCGTTTGCACCAGAATTTGAATTTGAATCAGATATTTTCGAAGCTGCCGTAGGATTTGGGTAAGAGTTTTGAGACTGCACCTCCAAAGATTGGTAGTATTTTTTCCTTCTTTTTAGGGCTGTTACCAAATTATAAACCGCAAGGATTCCTAAAAAAACTGTGAAAACAATTAGATAAATAAACTCTGAGAATGGAATTCCGTAGTACAACTGTTTGCCGAGCTCTGTGTCTTCAAACCTTCCAAACTTATAGGCAGTGTATTGGGCAGTCGGGATCGATGTACAAAGTAAAAGGAATCCTTGTTTCCAGCGGATTTTATTGTTTTTATAATAAACAACAAGTCCGGATAAAGAAGATACCGGCATTTGCGCTAATGAAACAGCAACCGCTTGAACCGCAGTTAGATGAAAAAAACTATGAAAAAATGGGGTGTAAATAAATCCACCCCCGAGTCCTAAAAACGATGCTAAATATCCAACAAAGAACCCAACTCCAAATACAACGAAGATCCCAGGCCAAAATCCCCAAACAAACTCATTGTATATTTGAAAGTTGAGATCCAATGATTTTAGAAGTGATCCTTGGCATCCTCAAAAAATTTATGCGTGGTTCTTTCGAATACCTCTCTTTCTGTTGCGGTTTCAAAATTGTACCAAGAGATAGGAACAAACAAAAGCCACTGCGCATAGGTTCTAAAAATATGGTAATCATAGGTTGCTACTTTTTTTCCATCTTTATAGAGTAGGTATTGGATATCGTATCCATCTTGGGTTGACCAAGCAGGAAGTAAAGTCGCAGTCAAAGTAGAAATTCCAAGAAATACAGTGGCTTCCGGCGACGGCGAACGGTAGTTAACTTTCACATTTACTAAATAACCAGATTTTGGTACATCCACTCCTTCCACTGTATTTTTAAAACGAGTTTTGTTCTGAAAATAATTCTTTAATGCTTCCCTTCCCCCTAAGTTGAGTTGCGGGAAGGTTGGAAGTACATAAACAAAATTTGCATCAATTGTTTTTTCTTCGGAAGGAAGAGGAAGAATCTTCGGATGATCCTTATAACTGATCAAACAATTGGTAAAAGTAAAAATTACAACGATTAACGATACTACCTGTGAAATTTTAGTTTTGGCTATGGTCATGTAAACCTTCCTCATCATGTCTTCTTTCTAATTCTTCGTACAATTCTTCTTGGTCTTCTGAAAAAAATAATTCAAATCCAATTCGTAAACAAACTGGATCATCTTCAATGGAAACATTACTTGGTAAAATTAAATTCATTACATAGAATGTATTGGATTCTGCTTCTTCTAAAAAAACTTCTGTGGCATCCCACTCATCAAACTCTTCCACATCAGGTTTGCGAAATTCTTTTAAAATTTCATCAAAGGGTTCTGTGATGTAGTTAAATTCGCCAGATTCACTATCGATGATGAACTGAATGTGGTGGCAACCTGGCCCCTCTTCTTCTAGCGGACTTAAAACTAAACTCCCACAAGCTGGGCAGTGGATGATGGGATCGATGGCTCCACTAGGCCAATTGATATTGATGGTTTCGATCATGTGGCAAACCTCAGGCTCCCCATTCTAATGAATCTCCTTCTTAGGGAAACCGGAATTTGTTTTTCTTTTTCAAAAAACATTTTAAATCTTTCTTAGAAAAAATGAGATAAAATTTGCCTTAAAACCAGGGTTCCATTTCTATCAAAAAAGAAATGGGGATCACAGCCGAATACCAATCCGCTTTTACATCCAGCTTTCAAGAATTTTTTGGAAATGCTAAGGATGTAGGTTGGGAACTTTACCACTTGAGTTCGGAACCAGAAAACGATTTTCCTTCTTGGCTCACCTTTACCATCAGAAATCCGTTAGGTGGGAGAGCTTTGGTATTTCGATATCATAGTTTAGAAAATAAATTTTATGCCCACCTAAAAGTCCAAGTCATCCCTGGAGAAGAAAACTGGAGCCTTGACCAATTGTTTCATAAAAAAGGATACACCGATCTTGATGCGGATGATATCCTTTCTTCTGGTGGAGAGTGGCTTTTCTTTTCGCTCGCACGCCACTACTTTGGGATCATTATATCCTTTTGTCCGAGAATCTTAGAACCTGATTATTTTTTAGAATGAGATTTTTTATTTCGATCATCCGCAAGGACTTGGTTCCATAAAAATCCCCAAATAAAAAATGTTGAGTTGATATAAGTATACAACATCAAAACCACCATCTTAGATATCAAATCATAAGCTAAGGAATAGTTCACACCTACGTTTTTCATTTTTAGGTAAAACTGAAATCCAAAACTCATTCCAAGAACTAAAAGAGATGCAAAAATCGCACCCGGCAAATTTTCTTTTAAAGTGGTTTTTGCTTTGGTAATATAAGCATAATAGAATGTAAAAAGCCCAATGCTATATGGCAAAATAATCAGAGAGACTGATAAATAAGGACTATTTCTAAAAAATCCAAATCGAAACTTTTGGAACAAGTATCGTTCTGCGTGAACCATCCCATAGGTTAAATAAAAGTATAAAACTAGTAACACAAGAGAGATCACAAGCAATCGAAAGTTGATCCACTGCGAAGCAATAAAACCAACCTTTGTTTCATCCCTTGAAATAAAACGAAGGGCTTTGGATATGGTTCCAAAAATGGTTAAACTCGAAAAAAACGAAATGGCAATGCTCAGAGCAATTACATTGTAACTTTTAACTTTTGTTAGATTTTCAACACTTTTGTCTATGGGTTGGAAAATGGGTGCGGGTAAAAATTTACCAATTTGATCGGTCACTAAGTTGATCGTTCTTGGATCTTGCAAAAGTCCAAGTAAGGTCACAAAAACCACAAGAAGTGGGAAGAGAGTCAGAAGGAAAGTAAACGAAAGTTCCGAAGCCAGGCCATGGACATCGTACAAGTACACTTCACTGAAAAATCGTCGGAGTCGTTTCATCCGGTCAGTTTGCAACTTGTCTGTATTTTTGTCTTATTTTTCTTGCAGTCTCATTTACCGAGGAAACTCTGGAAGAATCTCAGTGACGTACCTAAAAGGGGAAAACTTCCATGTCAGAAGAAAAAGAAAAGAAGAACAAAAAAATCGCGAAAATGACTGTAGCAGAAATTGACTCAGCCATCAGCAAATCAGTGGAAACCATGAACGGCGAATCTAGCCTTTATGTAAAACACCTTCGCGAAAGAAAGGCGGAACTTCTAGCCAAGAAATAAGGTTAGTCCCTCCTAAATTCCCCGCCTTACGGCGGGTTTTCACAGCCCTTGATCCAATTCATCCAAATCCACCAACACTTCGGCCCCAAAGTCCTATTTGAGGGATTCAGCTGGCATATCAAACCAGGATGCCGGGTTGCCATTGTCGGCCCAAACGGTTCCGGGAAAACTACGCTTTTCCAAATGGCGGCCGGAAAGATGAAACCCGAATCCGGGGAAGTCATCCGTTCCAAAAATACCGTTCTTTCCCTTTTCCAACAGATCCCCGAATTTAGTCCCGAGACTTCTGTCATAGACACAGTCCTTGATGAAAACAAACTCTATGCACAGTATGATGGGAAAAGAAAAATCATAGAATCCAAATTCGAAACGATTGATCATGAAGACCCGGCTTTTGAGGAACTCCTTCATGAACAAAGTGATTTAGAAGAATTTGCCCACTTACACGACTTACACGGTCTCGAAGCTCGCGCAAAAAAAATTCTTTCTGGCCTTGGATTTTCAACGGCCGACTTCATTCGAAAAACCAAAGAATTTTCTCCGGGTTATCACCACCGCATTGGTCTAGCCATAGCTCTACTCAACCCACATAATTTATTACTTCTCGATGAACCTACAAACCATTTGGATGATAAAACCAAATCTTGGTTAGCTGACTTTCTTGTCTCACAGAACCAAGCCTTTGTTCTTGTAACACACGATCCTGAATTTTTAAACCAAACGGTTGATACCATCATTGAAATCAATCCCCATGGAACTTTTGAATTCCAAGGAAGTTTGGAAGAATTTTTTGAAGCCAAAAATGAAATCCAAGAACAACTAAGAGCCCAATTCGAAAAAGAAGAAACCTTTCTAAAAAGCCGAATGGAATGGGTGGAAAGATTTCGTGCCCAAGCGACCAAAGCAAGGCAGGTCCAATCGGTCATCAAACGATTGGAAAAAAGAGACAAACTAGAAAATCCAGAAGAATCTTTTTGGAACCAAAAACCAGACTACCAATTCCAATTTGTTCCTTCGAGTAATATCATCCTTCGATTGGAACATGCTTCTTTTTCTTATCCTGATAAAAACACAGGTGTGAAAAAAACGATTTTTGAAAATGCCGAAATCGAAATTTCCGCAGGTGACAAAGTGGCGCTCGTTGGCCCGAATGGGGCCGGAAAATCAACACTCATGCGTTGTCTTTTAGAAAGGCATAAGTTGGATTCTGGTTCTCTCTATTATGGACCTAAAACCAAACTTGGATACTTTTCCCAAACTCACGGGGAAGACTTGGACGAAAGCCTGAACCTTGTTGAAACCGTAATCAAAAAATACCCAGAACTCAGTGAAGAAAGAGCAAGAACCCTACTCGGACATTTTGCCTTTCCAGGGGATGGAGTTTTTAAATCCGTAAAACACTTATCAGGTGGAGAACAGAGTAGGCTTCGGTTGGCCCTTCTTGTGAACCACCCGACCAATTGCCTATTTTTAGATGAACCCACAAACCATTTGGACATTGTGATCCGGGAAGCAGTCAAACGGGCCCTCATTGATTTTCCGGGAAGCCTTCTCATCATCAGCCACGATCCCGATTTTATGAAGGGACTTTGTAACCGCACCTTCCAACTTTCTGGCGGAGTCTTACAAAACCTAAATTGCAGTTTTGACGATTATCTCAAGTTCCACAAAGAAGACGAAACAGAATCTCCGGCCCAAAATACTTCCGGCAAATCTAAATTTGAAGAAAAAAAGGCCAATCCGCAAGCCAGCAAAAACAAACGAAAGAAATTAGAGAAAGAAATTGCCGATTTGGAAGTCCAAATAGAGAGACTGGAAAAAAATAAAAAGGACAAAGAGGAACTTTTACAGGATCCGGAGTTCTTTAAAAACAGAAGTTTTCAGTTGGAAATGGACACTTATAACGATATTAAAAGAGAGATAACCCTCCTCACGAAACGTTGGGAGGATATTACGATAGAACTAGAGGAAATGGGCGGAGTCACATAATGGTACCGGAAATCGATGTAGTCAGTTTTAAAAAACGTCTGGATGCACGTGCAGAAGGCAAAGATGATTTTTACGTTTTGGATGTAAGAAATCCAAATGAACAACAAATTGCTCTGGTTCCTGGTACAGACAAACTCATTCCTGTGAGTGAACTTGCTGCTCGCATTGAAGAAATCAAAAGCCAAATTGATAAAGAAATTTTAGTGTATTGCCGTTCGGGTGGAAGGTCAGGAATGGCCTGTGGAATTTTAGCCCAAGCTGGATTTAAATCCTACAAAAACGTAGCCGGAGGAACCCTAGCCTATTCCGATTTAGTCGATCCTTCCATGCAAAAGTATTAATTATGAAACCTACAGCCAATTTAAGAATTTTAGAACAACATAGTCTGATCCCTCCTTCTGTCATTATGGAAGAACTTCCATTGACAGATGAAGCATGCGAAGTGGTCGTCCGCACGAGAAGTGAAATTTCTGATATCATTCACGGCAAAGACAATAAACGTATGTTAGTTGTTGTTGGCCCATGTTCTGTCCACGACATTGGTGCCGTCATGGAATATGCATCCAAACTCAAACCAAAAATCGAAGAGTTTAAAAATGAACTTCTCATAGTGATGCGAGTTTATTTTGAAAAACCAAGAACCACAGTGGGTTGGAAAGGACTCATCAATGATCCAGACTTAGATGGATCTTTTCATATCAACAAAGGATTACAACTTGCCCGCAAACTTTTGTTAGATCTTAACAATATGGGAATCCCTTGCGGAACCGAATTTTTAGATGTGATATCCCCACAGTACATTGCTGACTTAGTCGCTTGGGGTGCCATTGGTGCAAGAACCACAGAAAGCCAAGTCCACAGGGAACTCGCATCAGGACTTTCGGCACCTATCGGTTTCAAAAATGGAACGGATGGAAATGTTCAAATTGCTGTGGATGCCATTCGTTCGGCAAGTTCTAGCCATCATTTTCTTTCTGTTACCAACCAAGGAAGTAGCGCCATCTTTCGAACCGCAGGAAACAAAGACACTCACGTGATTTTACGTGGGGGAAACAAAGGGCCTAACTTTGATGAGGCGTCTGTAAAAGAAGTTGGATTACAAATTGAAAAAGCAGGCCTTCCTCCGAAAGTTATGGTCGATTGTTCTCATGGCAATAGCCAAAAAGACTTTCGCAAACAACCTGCCGTGATTGATGCCGTAGCAGAACAATTTGCCAATGGTAGCAACTATATCTTAGGTGTGATGATTGAAAGCCATCTCAAAGAAGGAAACCAGTCCATTGATGCGAAACCTCTGACCTATGGCCAATCCATCACAGATGCTTGTGTTTCTTGGGAAACAACGGTTCCTATGCTCGAGAGATTGGCAGAAGCTGCAAGAAAGAGAAAATAAAGTTTAAGTATCCAAAAACGCGTGGGCTTCCGATGGATACTCACGTTTCGAAACTTCGCGGTGGTATAAATTCACCGCATCCTTCACTGGCCCCGCAAGATTTCCAAACTTCTTTAAAAACTTAGGGTGGAAGTCTTCATTGAGACCTAGTAAATCCTGCATCACAAGTACTTGGCCCGATGTGTATTTTCCAGCACCAATCCCAATGGTAGGAATGCGCACGGCTTCTGTGATTTCTTTTCCGAGAGATTCGGGAACCATCTCAAGTAACAAAGCAAAGGCGCCTGCCTCCGAAAGTTCCCGAGCTTTACGAACCATTTTGGAACGAGCCGCTTCGGTTTTTCCTTGGACACGGTGTCCCCCGAGGGTGTGCACCGATTGTGGTGTGAGACCCAAGTGAGCAAACACAGGAATTCCCGATTCTGTCATTCGACTGGTTAGTTCGATGATAAAATCGGAATCCCCTTCCAGTTTCACACAAGAAGCATTGGTTTCTTTGAGCACACGGCCTGCAGAACGAATCCCTTCTTCAATGGATGTTTGGTAAGATAAAAATGGTAAGTCCGCAACAATGGTTTTGTCGGGAGCTCCCTTACAAACTGCTTTTGTATGATAGATGATTTCATCTAAAGTCACAGGAAGTGTGGATTGGTTTCCTTGGATCACCATTCCCAGAGAATCACCCACAAGGATACAATCTACTTCCGTTCGGTTGAATAGAGTCGCAAAGGTATAATCGTAACAAGTGATGACAGAGATAGGTTCTCCGGCATCGTATTTCTTTTTATACTGAAGAATAATGTTTTTCATGGTTTAGTTCCAAAAAGAGTGCATACACTCCAATTTCTCCCATATCGGTTAATAGTTGTTTGATGAAGGGTCTTGAATAAAGCGAATGGTGGGGCAGGTGTAAAAAATCAGTTTTCATTACCACTGCTTCATAAGTAAGGATATCGATATCAATTTCTCTAGGACCTTTCCAAGACCTACGTTTACGACCGAGTTTGTCTTCAATCCCTTGGAGAGAATCCAACAAACATGGTAGTGTGAAGGCAGAGGACACCATCACTTTTAGAATTTGATTTAGAAAATACGGTTGGTTTGTGTTTTCAAGTGGGGCCGTTTCCAATCGTTCCGATTGTTTTAAAATTTGAACTTCTGGTAAGGTAGAAATTTCCCAAATTGCCTGGTCCATAAAATGGTGTCTGTCACCGATGTTGGAACCCAGAGACAAAAAGGCAATGTTGGAATATTTCATAATCTTACCTCTTTACAAACTTAGTGCGGTAATCCGGACACTTAAGTTCAATCTCCTTTGTCATTTCCATAAGACGGGAATAAATACGGCCCTGCCCACGGTCTCTCCACTCCACAAGTGAATGGTTCGAAGTGAGAAGTGTGAGTTTCTCTTGTTCATAACGGCTATCAATCAGATCGTATAACTTTCGATTGTTGAATTCGGATTCTTTTTGGACTCCAAAATCATCAATCACAAGCACATCTACATTTGCAAATTCCCTTTCGATGGAACGTTCTTGCCCATGAGTTTCGCTATCAGATTGGTAAGTATCACGAATGGCAGACAAAAAGTCTTTATTCACTTTAGCGTACTTACATGTAATCCCATAACGAAAGATGAGTTCATTTAATATGACGCAAGCAAGTAAGGTTTTTCCAGATCCAGTCCCACCCCAAAGGTAAAACCCTTGCGGCGAAAAATCCGCATTTTTAAAATTATGAACGAGTTCATTGGCCCAGTCGTGTGCAACAATAAAGGTCATATCGGGATCGTTGACTGTGTCTCCAATATCAATATTGGATAAAAATTGGAAACGATACCTCGCAGGAATGTTGGCCTTTTCGACCAAATTCTCTAGGTTGCGAAGGGTAAACCTTGCATTATGACAAACACAGGGGAGCATTTTGTCCAACTTTCTGTCAAAGGTCATAAAAGGAGCCTGACCTTTCGACTCACAAGTGTTACAGTCGCTACCGATACAATGGCAAAGGACAAGGGCGCCGGAACGAGAGCCGCGAACATGTTCGGCCAAGGTAATCCCAACCCCACCACAGGTTTTACACTGTGGATTTCCGTCCCGGATGGCAGTAATTTCGGATAAATTCATCTCCAAGGAGCAATCTTCTCGAATTCTCTAAGCTGTCAAGGAATGAGATTTTTTAGGTGATTCAGGACTTATGTCCCTTTAAATCAAAGAGAATCGGAAGAAAAAGTTCGCGATTAGGTTTTTTTCCTCATTAATTCGTTATTATTGACTCTTGCCATTCCGATACTTTCATTGAAGAAATAGATAAACCTATTCCTTCAAAATATTGAAAGAGACAAAAGGGTCACACGACTATGAAGATTATTAAGTATCTCCTTATTCTCCAACTGGTGTCCGGCTTCAGTGTGCTTTTCGCACAAACTCAGCCTGCGAACGCTCAAGATAGCCAAGCGGCTAAAGACCAAGTCGACGAACTTCTCAAAGGCGAACTCGTTCCTGAGAATGACGATGCGGAACTTACCGAAGACCAAAAGAAGAGAAAGAAAGAAATTATGGAACAGGAATCTCTTTGGAAGAATCCTGATTTTAAAGGGTATAACAAAACTTTCCAAGAGTTACACCAACTTTCTAAAACTTTCGCAAACAACCAATTCCGATTGGCTCTTTCCAACTACCAATCCGGTGTTAACACCGTTATGAAAAATAGAGATTGGGTGGAACAGTACCGCAAAGAAGAAGCTGAGAAAAAACGCTTAGATGAAAAATGGTACTGGCAAAAAGTAGATCGTAAAGCAAGAGAAGAACGTGTAGTTTACCGTGAAAAAATGAAAGCGAAACAAGACGCTCTCAACTACTTCTCTAAAGCGATCAATCACCTTGATGAAATTAAAAACCCTGACTTAAGAGAAAGACCTGAGTTCAAAAGACTTCTTTCTGACGTTTATCGTTCTTGGATTATGGCTGAGTATGACCTACAAAATCTTCCTCAAACCATCCCAATTCTTGAACTTTACATCGAAATCGATGATAACGAGAAAGAATATCCTGCTCACAAGTATCTTGCAAGCGCATATAGCTTCGAAGAAAACATGATCAAAAAGACAAAAGGTCCAGATGATATGCTCTTCAAGTATCGTTACAAAAAGAACGTTCACTTATTACGTGCCACTGAGTTAAAATATGGAAAGGATTCTCCTGAATACAAACATATTGTTAACGTAATCAACCGAGATGAGGTTATTTCGGTAGCACAATAATCCCGAAAACATCTCTTTCAATGAGAAAGCCCGGTTTTGAAACCCCGGGCTTTTTTGTTTTTATTTAATTTCTTTTAGAACCGTCTTCGTTGGCATTCGAAAGAAACTAAAAAGTCCGAGTGCGTATAAACTCACCGTCACCAAACAAATTCCTAAGAACACAAACACCAATTGTCCGTAAGGATAAACACTTCTAAGTTCTAAAACCGAACGGTTGAGAACTTCGTTGGAAACAATGGAATAAATAAGTCCCAGTAAAAACGAAATCACAGAAACGAGAAGTGCTTCCCTAAGGAAATGTTTTACCATAAAGCGACTGTTCGCACCAATCACTCGTAATAAGGCAAATTCCCGTTTTCTTTCCGATTGGCTGGCATATAACGTTGTGAATACGAGAACAAAAGATGCTGCTAAGATAAAAGCCGTCATAAGAGCCATCATCTGTGTCACCTTCTCCAAAATTCCCATAAAGGCTTGGATGGTTTTTTCCGTATCAATTACGGTGATGTTGGGAAACTGATTCACAATGACCTTTTGTAATTGGTATCTGTCTTCACCAGAATCAATGAGTAAGGAAACAATATAAAACCGTGGGGCTTTTTCCAAAATTCCTTTGGAAAATAAGACTACAAAGTTTGGTTTCATATCGGCCCAGTTCACAGAACGTAAATTGGTGATTTTTCCAGAAACTTCACGGCCTTGGACATTGAAAGTTAGCTCATCACCCACTCCCGCTTGCAAATACCCAGCAAAGTCCCGTTCTACCGAAATTTCATTTCGTCCCGATTCGTCCCACCACGATCCTTTTGTCACCTCTTCTGTATCATACAACTCGTCCCGGTAAGATAAAAAGTATTCCCTGGTTCTCGCCGTAGCACGCCAGTTGCGATCCATTGCGTTTTTGATGGTATCTTCTTTTTTAATGGGTTCCCCGTTCACTTTGGAAAGCCTGGCACCAATCACTGGAGCCAAGTATTGTTTTTCCACAGGAAAAGCTTTAATTGCCGTTAGGAGGTCATTTTTTTGAGTCTCTCGGATGTCCAAAAGAAACATATTGGGCCTACGTTCGATCTCACGTGCTCCACTCAGTTCCAGTAAACTCTCTTGTAAGATGAGTGATAAGGTGAGAATGAATAGCGCCGATCCAAGACCAATGATCGAAAGTCGTAAAGCTCCCGATTTACGAGTGACTTTTTTAGTCACAAGGCTCCATTCTTTGGACAACCATCCCAGTTTAGAAATTTTTGTGATGAGAAGTCCAAGAATGATGTACAATCCGTACACAAGAACCGGTAGTGTTAACAAAACCAATGTAAACAGAATTCCTTTAAAGATACTTTCTGTTTCGAGAACCGCAAGACTGGTAAACAAAAGATAAATCAAAAGGAAAGATCCAAATTGCCATTTGGATGTGGATAAATTCCCACTGGTTTGTGATTCCACTTCTTTTAATGCGGCAAGAGGTTTCACCGATCTTGTTTCTAAAACAAGAGGAATAGAGATAAGAAGTGGTAACACCACTCCAAGTACCAAGCTCCATAAAAGAGAAGAGAAAGAAAGGCCAAAGGCAATCCCAGTTTCTACTGACATCAGACCACTGATATCGGGTAAAATCGATTGGATCGCATACCCAAGGACAAGACCAAGAGTGGTTCCTAGTATCGATAAAATGAATATTTCAGCAAAAACCAAAAGTAAAATCACATTGGGTTTGGCACCAAGACACATAAGAATCGCAATTTCATTTCGTTTTTCGAGTAACCGAGTGCGAACGGCTGTATAAACAGAAATGGCTCCTAAGAAAAAGCCAGCCAGAGCCAGGAGTGCCATATAATCAAAAGTGTTTTTGATAAACTGTTGGGATCCGGAATTGACTTCAGTATTATGATAAATGGTTAAGTCTTCTTTGATGAGGGCTTCAAACTCTTTGTCCTTCCAACCCAAACTGTCTACAGATTCTGGAAATTTAGCATAGATGGTATAACGAATGCGACTTCCACGTTGTACGAGTCCTGTTTTGTTTGCCGTATCTCTTAAAATGATAGATCCTGGAGCCGATCCTACAAAGGAACCCACAGCACCAGGTTCTTTCACAACAACACCAGCTAACACAAGTAAACTATCACCCAAACGAACACGATCCCCGAGTTTTAGTTTGAGATTTTCCACGAGAGATTTATCGAGTAGGACTTGGTTTGGTTTTAAATTACGATACGCAGACTCCGGTTCGGTTTTCATTTCCCCGTAGAATGGATAGTTTGTCTCCACAGCTTTGATAAAACTAAGGGAGTTTTCTTCCCCCGATTCATTGGATATCATGGATAAAAATTGGATGGAAGCACTGGTCTCCGAACCCTTCGGAAGGCTAGTTTCGACCAATTTTTCTGCAGTTTTAGTGATTTCTTGGGGGGATTGGAGGGCAATGTCGGCCCCCATAATCGATTTGGCCTCTCTCTTGATGGCATTGGCCGTATTGTCTTTGTAGGAATGGATTCCAATCACAGAACCCACACCGAGAGTGATGGAGACTACAATGAGTAAAGAATACCGAAACCGGGAGAAAAGCTCACGTTTCAGGTAAAAACGAAAAAGAGATGCTTTCATCGACTCGCCTGCTTAAGACTACCGGTCGTTTTCTTTTGTTTGGTGGTCTTTTTTGCGGTCAATTTTTGGGAAGAACTCTTCTTTCCGTTATTTTTATTGCGAGAATCCGAAATAATTTCCCCATCTTTCATTTCTAAAACACGGTCAGCGAGTTTCGCTACATCAGGGTCATGAGTGACCACAACAAGAGTGGTTCCTTGTTCTTTGTTTCTATACAACAAAAGATCTAAAACAGTTTTGCTATTTTTAAAATCTAAGTTAGCAGTGGGTTCATCGGCAAAAATAATCTTTGGATCGTTGACAAAACTTCTTGCGATGGCAATTCTTTGTTCTTCACCACCTGACAATTGTTTTGGGAAGTGTGTGGCTCTGTGTGACATAGCCACTGATTCTAAAATTTTTTCTGATTTTTTTAAAATCTCTGATTCTGTCAGAGAAGATTTTAAGTATAAAGGAATCCCTACGTTCTCAATGGCATTCAGTCCAGGAAGTAATTGAAAGTTTTGAAAGATAAAACCAATGTGATCTGCACGCAAATCAGCTAAATTGGATTCATTTTCCTTTGTGAGATCGGTTCCATCCAGTGCCACTACCCCTGTATCAGGTTTATCTAGACCGGCCGCTACACCAAGAAGAGTTGATTTACCTGATCCTGATGGGCCTATAATCGCTACAAATTCGCCTGTTTCAATGCGAAATGAAATATTTTTCAACACATCAATCGTTTCCGATTCATTGTGAAATGACTTAAACACATTTTTAAATTCCAACACTAGGTTTTTCCCCCAAAGATTTTATCACCTAACAAATAAGACATGACTAATAACGGGCATTTATCAGAAAAAATACCGCCTAACAACGATTTTTCAATTTTTTCCATAACAGTTATAATTTTTTCAATTTTCATTTTCGTTCCAACTATATTGCACCGATTCGAAAAAATTCTGACAAATTTTTACTTATCTTTTTGAGCGTACATCCTAATTTTTTTTGACCCCAAAGGTGGGGTTTCATATAAAGTAACTTCATCGTAGTGTTTCCCCTCCCCCCTTTGGGGAAGATTTTTGGGAGTTATGAACAGCACTGTCGATAAGCGGACTCATACAGGTAAATATAGAATGCTCGAATGCAATACACAGATAAAAAATGCAGACTTTATGAATGTGAAAATTAACAATCTTAAACCTTGTGCGGAATGTGGATCCGTCACTAACCTCTTTCAATACAATCTCTGTAAAGTTTGTCTGTCCAAGAGTTTCAAAAAGCTTGTAAAAATCATCGACTCCGTGAGAAAGTAGAATTACTACACTTTCTCTACGTTAGTCGATGAATTATCCATTCCAAGATATTGAACAAAAATGGCAAAAACACTGGGACGACAACCAGACCTTTCGCACAAACGCCCACTCAACCAAACCTAAATACTATTGTTTAGACATGTTTCCTTACCCAAGTGGCGCTGGCCTTCACGTAGGCCACCCTGAGGGATACACAGCCACCGACATCATTTCCAGACTCAAACGAATGGAAGGATTTGAAGTCCTTCACCCCATGGGTTGGGACGCTTTTGGTCTACCTGCAGAACGATATGCGATGACGACTGGGGTTCATCCTCGCACCACAACAAAGAACAATATTGATACTTTCCGTCGCCAAATCAAAAGCCTTGGCCTTTCTTATGACTGGGAAAGAGAAATCTCCACGACTCATCCCGACTATTACCGCTGGACCCAGTGGATTTTCTTGCAAATCTACAATTCCTACTTTGACAGAAAGTTAAACAAAGCAGTCCCCATTGCAGAACTGATCCAAACCTTCGAAAGAGAAGGATCTAGTTTTTTTGAAGGAAAAGAACTCCCGAAAGGAGTGCAGTTCTCTGCTTCTGATTGGAAATCCAAATCCCGCAAAGAAAAAGAAGACATTTTATCTCACTTCCGATTGGTGTATGAAGCCAATATCCCCGTCAATTGGTGTGAGGCACTCGGAACTGTTCTTGCCAATGAAGAAGTGGAAGAATGGACCTCCAAAGGGTATTCTGTGGAAAGAAAACCCATGCGCCAATACATGATGCGGATCACTGCTTACGCCGAACGTTTGCTAAACGATCTTTCTCTTTGTGAATGGCCGACATCCACCTTAGAGATGCAAAGAAATTGGATTGGGAAATCCGAAGGATTGGAACTGAGTTTCCCAGTTCCTCACTTATCCAAAGACATCACTGTTTATACAACAAGACCTGATACCATCTTTGGTGCCACTTACCTTGTCCTTGCCCCAGAACATCCTTTGGTAAAAGAACTCACCACTGCAGAACAAAAATCAGCAGTCGAAAAATACCAAAAAGATTGTTCTTTAAAAAGTGATTTGGAAAGAACCGAACTAAATAAAGATAAAACTGGAGTTTTTACGGGATCTTATGCTAGTTTGCCTACAGATCCATCTGTAAAAGTTCCGATTTATATTTCCGATTACGTTTTAATCTCCTATGGAACCGGTGCCATTATGGCCGTTCCTGCTCATGACCAAAGAGACTATGACTTTGCCGTGAAGTTCCAACTTCCGATCAAACAAGTGATCGATGGAAAAATGGAACCAAACCTTGCTTTTGATTCAAAAGACTCTGTTTGTATCAACTCTACTTCCGCAGAAGTTAAGTTAGATGGTAAATCTTACAAAGATGCCTTCCAAACAATGACGACTTGGGCGGAAGGAAAGGGAATTGGTCGCAAAAAAATCCAATTCAAACTCAGAGATTGGTTATTTGCCAGACAAAGGTATTGGGGTGAACCCATTCCTCTGGTTCATTTTGCCGATGGAACTCCGAAAGCTCTCTCTGAATCAGAACTTCCTTTAGTTTTGCCAGACCTAGAAGAATTCAAACCTTCGGGAACAGGTGAATCACCTCTTGCCTTAGCAAAAGATTGGCTTGTGTATACGGATCCAGTCACAGGTGAAGTAGGCAAAAGAGAAACCAATACCATGCCGCAGTGGGCAGGCTCTTGTTATTATTATCTTCGTTATATCGACCCAAGAAACAACGAGAAACTCATTGATCCAGAACTCGAAAAAGCTTGGATGCCTGTCGAAGTGTATGTGGGTGGGGCAGAACACGCCGTATTACACTTGCTATACTCTAGATTTTGGCATAAAATCCTTTTTGATTTGGGCCATGTTTCTTCCCCGGAACCTTTCCAAAAATTGGTGCACCAAGGCCTCATTCTCGGGGAAGACAAAGGAAAAATGTCCAAGTCCAGGGGCAACGTAGTCAATCCGGATGATGTGGTTTCTGAATTTGGTGCTGACACACTTCGCCTTTTTGAAATGTTTATGGGCCCGTTTGAAATGTCCAAACCTTGGAGTAAAAACGGTGTGGATGGGGTCTTTCGATTTTTAAATCGAGTTTGGAGACTCTTTCATTCAGGGGAAAACGAATCCTTCTTTGTAGAAGATATCGAACCAAACGAAGCAGAACTCAAAACCCTTCATCGTACGATTAAAAAAGTAAAAGACGATATAGATAACTTCTCATTCAACACAGCCGTATCGCAAATGATGATCTTCATCAATGAGTTCACAAGTAATCCAAGAAAACCGAAAAAAGTATTGGAACCTTTTGTTCTCGCACTCTCCCCTTTTGCACCTCATTTAGCAGAAGAACTTTGGGCTAAACTTGGTTATAAAGAATCCCTAGCTTACCATCCTTATCCAAAATGGGATGAGAAGTATTTGGTGGATGCCAATATCACGATTGTGGTGCAAGTGAATGGAAAGATGCGAGGAGAGTTTCTCGCCCCTCGTGAAATAGAGGAAAAAGAAGTTTTGATTCTTGCCAAAGCAGTAGAAAAAGCAAAACCATTTTGGGAAGGCAAAGAGATCAAAAAAGAAATCTATGTGAAGGGAAAACTCGTCAATATCGTAGTAGCTGGGTGATCTTTTACAAGATCACCATCACAAAAATCAAAACTCCAAAAAGTACGATGGTGATAAAAGCACCCATTAACATAAACAAGTTAGCTCCAGAAGACTTGGATTCTTGTGCGGGGGCATTCCCAACTTTCTTTTTCTGACCTTGTGCCGCAGAACCTTTGTTTGGTGTACCTGCCATACTAGCAGGTTTAGGAATGGCAACCTTTACAGGATGTTCTTCCACCGAATGAAGTAAATACTGGTTTGGTCCTTCTGCAAAAATATGATATTCTGTTTTATTCCCGGCAATTCCTAGAAACCTTCCCACCACTGGTTCTTTTGAAATTTTTCCTTCTTCATCGATGAGACCAAGGATTTGCGCATTGGTTAATCCTTCTGGGGTTTCTGTTGGTACCCGAAATAGAATTTCCATCCCTTCCATTAAATTATCAAACTCCACTCCATTGATTGGTGAAATGACAGTTTTCATATTCAATTCTTTAGGGAAAGAAGTCCGGTATTGCGCAATTTGGCGTTCGAGGGAAGACAATTCACCTCTTGCCGGTTCGGTGGAAACACCTGGAACCGATGCATCTTTTGCGGAAGGAGTTTCATCTTCTGGTTTAGGAATGGGTAAAATTACACCTTTCATTGGATTTTCATACCGAAACTTGGCAGTAGAAAGTTTATCTACTTCAGCTTGTAGTTTAATATTTCTTCCTTTGGTTGCTGCGAGTATTGGCATTTCTAAAATTTCAGCGATATGAGAAGGATCTTTTTTTTGCCAAAGGGGGAGTAGTTCCTCTAACTTCTCTTTGGTGAAGACTCTATGAACCGCACGTCCAATGTTTTCAGAAATTGCCGGATCATAACCGCCAGTTTTTCCAATATCCCCTAAGTCAGTAGAGATCTGGACATGATCAGCAAAGGTTCGGATTCTTCGGAATGTTGGTGAGGTTCCCACTACAGCATAAAGTTCCATCACATGTTTACGAATGGAGGAAACCAGAATGAGAACCATTCCGTTCAAACTGTCCAAATCGATTTTTATTTTCACAAGATAACCATCAGTAATTTTACCTTGTAAAACTTCCTTGGCTTGTTCGTCCGTAAACACGGCTTCTCTTGTCAGACCGATTAGGTCTGCTTGTCTTTTGAGTTGGTCTGCTTTTGAGCTTAATTCGGACATTATTCTACAAACAACTGTTCGTGGGTCTCAGTAGATTTTGGTATCTCACTTAAATTGACTTCCACTCGCGCTATTGTTTCCTTTTTCCTTTCTGATGAATATATAGAGAGCAATCGACGATCAAAACCAGATTGGGACAATAATATTTCTACCATTGTGATTCCCATCCCCGCTCCCTCCGTACTATCGCCGTGTTCCATAAAGAACTCGAATAGATTATCATACTTTTTCGCATTAATAAACTTTTCTTTTACTCGTTCTGCCTCAATGGGCAATAATGGAAAATTATTTCTGATTTCTAGGTCGATTTTGTCCTTTTGGTAGATGCAGGTGATTTTTACAAAGAGTCCCGTCTCCCGCATTTTCTTTTTATAATTAGGGAATTTTCTTTCATTGAGACTGGTTTTAAAGAGTTTCATCCCTTCTTCATAATCTTGTAAATTTTGAATGTTGAGTTTGAGTTCTTCAAAGATGATTCGTTTGATTGCCGCTTTTGTCGAATTGACGATGAGTTCCTTGGCAGCTGTATAAAAAAGCTCCATCAGGTCTTCACGACCCACGGAACTTAAAATCCGAAGTAAAATGTATTTGAGTTTGGCTTCACCGATATCCCCCATCACGTAGGTGATCATGGAGATCTTTTTTCCCAGTTCCACGGCACGATCCACCGAGGTGCAAAACTGGGAAGTTAGTTGGATCTCTTGAGACATACCGGTAAACTGAAAAAATTTGCCAACATGTAGGGGATTTGTCTAGCGATTTATGATTTCTTAAGTTGTTTGCCTAGGATTTCCATCACTCCACTCAGGTTCGGTTTGCAGGACTGGATCCGGTTTTTCAGCCTTTCATCAATATTAGGGATTTTCCCTTCATGGTAGGCCAATTTGAATTCGGTAAACTTGAGGCCGTTTGCCGTGGAAATCACAACCACCGACTCACCTTTTTTCACCACACCCGATTCCAAGGATTTCAAAAGTGCCGCAAGAGCCACACCGGTATGAGGATCATTGTAAAGTCCGTATAAATCCCCGCGAGCGGCTGCATTGGCCAACTCTTCTTCTGTAGCCACTTCCACAACACCGCTGAATTTCTTTAAAACCCGAATGGCTTTTTTCACAGAAACTGGATCACCGATTTGGATCGCAGAGGCTAAAGTTTTTTCCGCAGTTACAGGAGCAAAGTCCGCAAAACCTTTCTTAAACGATTCGTAGAGAGGGCTTGCATTTTTCGCCTGAGCTAAAATAATTCTTGGTAATTTATCAATCAGTCCAAGTTCCAACAACATTTCAAATCCCATTCCGAGAGCAGAAACATTTCCTAAGTTTCCACCAGGAATCACAATCCAATCCGGAACTTTCCAACCTAACTGTTGTGTGATCTCAATTGAAATGGTTTTTTGACCTTCGATTCGCAGCGAATTCATTGAGTTTGCTAGATAAATTGATTTTTCTTTGGTGAGTTCTTTTACCACTGCCATACAACCATCAAAGTCTGTTTCGAGTGCCAAAACAAGAGCCCCATTGGAAACAGGTTGGATGAGTTGGGCCGTTGATACTTTGTTTGCTGGTAAAAGAATGATGGAAGGAATCCCAGCTTTGGCAGCATAGGAGGCAAGAGCTGCAGAGGTATCACCGGTGGAAGCACAAGCTACCGCTTGGATGGGCACTCCGTCCGCGATCATTTGGTTGACTTGGCTCACAAGAACCGTCATCCCTAAATCTTTAAAAGAGCCCGTATGAGAAACCCCGCACTGTTTGACATGAAGACTGCCTAGACCCAAATCTTTGGCAAACCGACTGGCATCATACAAATGAGTTGTCCCTTCCCCTGAAGTGATGATATTTTCATCGCTTATTCCAGGGAGAACCCATTCCTTTTTCCCCCAAACCCCAGAAGCATTCGGGAATTGGCTCGAACGAAACCGAGATTCAAATTCTGATTTCCATTCTTTTGCCGAAACTTGTTTGAGACTGTCTATATCATGTTCGACATTTAAAAGTTCCCCACAAGATTCGCAGGAATAAATCACCTGGTGGAGAGGATAGGTTTTTCCACAGGAGTCGTTTGAACAACGAAACTGTGCTCGGAATTGATATTTTGTAAGTGACATAGACTTCTCTAGGCTTCAGATTTACGGAAAGTTCCTTTTCCATTCTTGAGAAAGGGGAAAAATGCACGAATGATTTTTATCGTTTTTTGATGGATATGGAAACAGAAACTAAAGTCTCCCGCCTTTGGGCCAAATTCAAACGTTACACTCGTCGTAGCATTCTCATCTTTTTCTTTCTCTGTTTCCTCCTATTTGTGCGTATTTTTCTATTCCAAATTTATTCCATCCAGGGAAATTCCATGTATCCGACCTTAGAACACGGATCTGTGGTTTTTGTTTGGAAGGGTGGATTTGCCATTTCTGCCAAATTCTTTGGAACGGAACTTCTTTATACAGATCCCAAAATTGATAAATTGGATTTGGTTTTATTTGTCAGTCAAGAGGACGAACTTGTCGTCAAACGAGTGATAGGTTTACCAGGAGAATTTTATTCCATCGAAGCCGGACGGGTTCTCATCGACTCCACTGAGTTACTAGAAAACTATCTTCCGAAAGGAACTTATACAAGCGAACCGAGTACATCCATTTTTATCAATCGCCACAACTCTCCATTTCTTGCTATGGACAGACAAGGGAGAATTCCCCCTGGATATTATCTACTTTTAGGTGACAACAGACAGTATTCAACGGACTCCCGTTCGTTTGGACTTGTGCCTGTTGAAAAAATCAAAGGCAAAGTAATCTTTTATTTCTGACGATGACCGAATACAAACAACGTTTTAAGTATATTATTCTTTTTATACTCTCTCTATTTGCCATTTTACTCTTTCGAGTGATTTATCTTACTTACTTTAACGATAATATCATCAATCTTAAATCGAGTAAATATGTCCAACGCGGAACCATCTTTGACAGACGAGGGATCGAACTTGCAATTTCTCGTGAATCGGCAACGGTTGGGATCGATCCCACAAACATATATGATCAGGAACTCACCGCACAGGAGTTAGGCCCTATTCTCGGGATCACTCCAAACAAACTCATTGAAACCATAAGGGAAAAACAAAATTACTTTTTATTAAAAAGGGAAATTGAACTTACCAAAGCTGAAAAAATCAAAGCACTGTCTCTCCCTGGTGTCCGAGTGGAAAAAGAATACAAAAGAATTTATCCACAAGGAAGTTTGGCTGCCAGTTTACTTGGATTTACCGGATATGATGACGACAAAGCACTCTCGGGCCTTGAGATGTTATTCAATTTGGAATTATTATCTACACCTGATGCAGAATCGAGTAAAGGAAATAATGTCCATCTAACAATCGATAGTATCATTCAATATAGATTAGAAAAATCATTACAAAAAGCTTTTATCCAAACTGTTTCCAAACGTGGGATCGGAATGATTATGGATACGGAAACGGGAAAAATTTTAGCGATGGCTTCTTATCCTAATTTTGATCCCAATCATTTCCAAGATTTTCCTTTGGAGTCGCATACCAATTGGTCCATCCGCCATGTGTATGAGCCTGGATCCACGATGAAAATCTTCATTGCTCTTATGTTACTCAATGAAGGAAAAATCCTTCCCGGTGAAAGATTTCATTGTCCCGGTTATATTGAAATTGGAAAAACCACCATTCGTTGCACTGACAATCATGGCCATGTGAATTTGGACGAAATTTTACAATACTCTTGTAACGTAGGAATCATCAAAGCTGCCCAGAAAATTGATGAAGCAACTTACTATAATTATATGGAGAAATTCAAGTTTGGAAAACGAACCAATTTTTCCATTCATGAAGCCAAAGGATATTTACCTCCTTTAAATAAATGGAACAAAAGTACACCCTACTTTTTATCGATAGGCCAAGGACTTTCTGTCACACCCATCCAACTCATTTCCGCAGCAGCAGCTGTTGTGAATGGAGGGATTTTATTTGAACCTTCTGTGGTTTCTCAAGTTACCAATTCCTACGGAGAACTGGTTCATGAGTTTTCAATTAAAAATGAACTGCTCGGAATCAAAGAAGGAGCAGCCAAAAAAACATTAAACGCAATGGGAAAGGCAGTCTCCCAAGGAACAGGAAAAAAAGCCTATTTAGAAAACTACTTTATCGCAGGAAAAACAGGTACTTCTCAAAAAGCAAAAGCCGGTGCGGGATACCAAGCTGGTCTTTTTACGGCGAGTTTTCTTGGATTTTTTCCAGCCGAAAAACCTAAGTATGTAGGCCTTATTGTTTTTGATGAACCTGGTGGAGAAACTCATACGGGTGGTGGGATTGCGGCGCCTGTCTTTCGTGAGGTGGTGGAAAGTATCATTCCTATCGTAGAAAAAAGTGAAAAAGCACTAGTATATCGATTGAAGGGTGAACGAAATAAAATTTATAAACTCGATCCCAAGGTGATGCCTGACCTTACTGGATTCACAGCTTCCGAAACCATCCAAATTTTAAAACAACTCAAAGCAGAATACAAATTAGAAGGTTCTGGATTTGTCAAATTACAAGATCCCAAAGCAGGATCTTCACTTTCACCCAATGCTGTGATCAAAATTGTTTTGGAACCTTAAGTGAACGAGTTTTATCTAGAAAAAAATCTAGCGGCCTTACCTTCGCAACTTGCGGCACTGATTCAAAATCCAGAAAAAAATTTTGAAGGATTACATTCACAAAATTTAAAAACCAATCCCACTTACCAACTGACAAAATCAAAAGTTGGAGATCCAACTTTAGAACTAGATGGAGTTTGGATCCACAGCCGGTTTGATCCTAAAAAAGAAGCAGAACGGTTTGCCACCGAACTTCCCCATGATGGCAGTGAACGTATTTATCTTTTGTTTGGTGCAGGACTTGGATACATCATTCCTTATCTTCTCGAAAGAGAAAAAGTAACCATCATCTGGATGGAACCATATCAGTTTTTCATCAAAGAATCCTTTCAAATTTTTGACTTTTCCAAACCATTGTTAGATGAAAAATTAATCCTTATCACAGGAGAAGGATTAGAAGACCAACTCTCCGAAGCAGTCAAAGGGAAAGGAACACACCCCATTAGTTTTGTTCCACATAGGGGATCTTGGCAATGGAGAGAATCAGATTATCTAAAACTTCGTCATACCGCCGAACAGATGTTTCACAAAAAAGATGTGAACCTTGCTACCCTCACACGGTTCGAAAAGATCTGGGCCAAAAATATTTGTTACAATCTTCCCGAATTATCCAAATTTCGCCCGGTCTCCGATCTATTTGGAATTGCCGAAGGAATCTCGATTGTTGTTTGCGGTGCAGGTCCAAGCCTTTCCGAATCCATACCCGATTTAACAAAGTACAGAAACCAGTTTCTCCTTCTCGCAGTCGATACGGCCCTGCCCATCCTGAATTCTTTTGGTGTAGAACCCGATTTGATTTTTTCGGTCGACCCACAAGCCTTAAATAGCCAATATCTGGAAGATGATTCTGGAAATGGAATTCTTATTTTTGATCCCACATCCACCTATATAAGTCTTAGGTTAGAGAAGGGGCCAAACAAAGGTTTTGTGACCTCTTCTCCTTTTCCTTTGATTGGACTTCTCGAAAGAACTGGTTTCTCGGAGATTGGTTCTGTACCATTTGGTGGTTCCGTATCTACCAATGCCGCCAGTCTTGCGACTCTAATGGGGGCAAAGTCTGTTTTTTTAGTGGGCCAAGATTTGAGTTTTACAAAAGGTCTTGCACATTCCAAAGGGGCAGTGCTCGAAGAACGATTGAATTATTTAGAATCCAGGAAGTTTCGCCGGGAAAAACATAATTACAAACAACTGTTTGCCTTACCCCAAAAAAAAGTCACAGGGAATTTAGAAGAAACCTATATCACCAATGAAAAGATGTTAATCTTTAAAAAATGGTTCGAAGACCATGCAAAAGAAAATCCTTGGACTAACCTAACCAAGTTTGGGGCAAAATTAGAAGGAATCCCTCATTCCAATTTTGAAAAAGAGTTTGCGAGTGATGAAGGCGAAATAAAAACCCAAACCAATTTGGTACAATCTGTTCGCAATCGAATCCAATCTCAATTGAAAATAGAAAACCCTTTTTTCGATCAAAAACAATTGGTTTCAGAGATTCGGTCCACAACGGAAGCATTGTCGGAATTTGTTTCTACCGTCAAACGAGGGCTTGTTGTTTCTCAAAGGATTTACAACCAAATCCAAAGGAATCAAATCAACCCCAAAACCTTTTCCGAAGACATCAAACAAATGGATTCAATCGATGAACAAGTATCTGGAAAAAAGGGTTTGAATGAAATATTAAGTTTGGGAATCCAAAGAGTGATTTTAACCATCACAGAAGGTTATGATGACAATCTAACATTGGAAGAAAAAGAAAACGCACAACTAGGTGTTGCAAAAAAATCTTTATTGTTATACGAAGGATTATACGAATCCGTTCGGTCTACCAAACGGATGCTTACGAAATCACTCTATCGAATGTTATAATTAATTCGATGATTCTGTAACGGATAAAACTGTAAAATCTACACGTCTATTTTTGATGCGACCTGCTTCAGTGGAATTGGACTCAATTTCTGCCGTTTCACCAAACCCACGATAGTCGAGTTGTGTAACACTGACTCCATTTTTTACCAATTCATCAAAGATAAACTTAGCACGTTCATCGGATAGGATTTTGTTTTCATCCATCTCACCAATAAAACAAGTATGTCCTTTGATTCGAATCCTAATTCCAGGATATGCTTTTAATGTTTCTGCTAGAGTAGCAATTTTATCAGCCGCAACATCTTCTGTTTGCATACTTTGTTTGATAAAACGAATTTGTAAGTCGTTGATGTAACGAATGGCTGATGCTCTAGATTCAAATCGGCTCGATACTTTACCTTGAGATAACTCCACTCGTTCCAAAGATCTATTTCCCATCTCAGTGGAAACATTCGCACCTTGGTTTACGTTTTGTGGTGATTTGGAAGTACGATTACAACTACGAATTCCAAAAATAATGAGAACAATAAAAAATACGAAAACCAATCCTAATAAGATGAGTCTACCGATTCGATTTTGTTTCGGTGTGATTTGAAATTTATTTAATGCGACAAGTTCATGGTATTCCGGTGTAGGAGCCACTTCGTCACGTGATGTTTCGCCAAACTCATAACTGTCGGTATAAGGAGTAAAACCTTCATCAGAAGATTTAGCAGAACGAACTGAACTTCGTTTTGTTGTGGATTCTTTTTTCGTAGATGCTTTAGTAGAAGATTTTTTCTTTGCAGCAGGCACGGAAATTTTTGCTGCCCATTTACGAATTTCAGAACGAAGGTATTCATCAGCGTCAGGGGAAAATTTAAAATTATCTCGAATGTATTTTACAGTACGTTTTTCAACATCTGTATAATCACCACCATCTTTGATAGCATCAAATAAGGTCTTGGCGACGTTTTTACCAATGGGAGCTTTGCTACGTTTGGTGGCTTTTTCAGCAATTTCTAACAATTCATTATCATATTGTTTACCACTTATGGTACGGTAATAACTATCTGCCACGTGAAAGCTCCTTTATAGATATATCGACAGGTGAGGCCAATCTATCCATTATTTTCTTGGGCTTTCTGCATTGAATCCGTCCAGAAATTGGTTATTTTTGATCTTATATTGTAAAGATCCTCGGCTAATTCCTAGAAGTTTTGCAGCTTCTTCCTGTGTGGAGACTCGTTGGAATGCTTCTTTGATCCAAATGGCTTCCAATCGTTCGATGGCAATATTGAGAGATAAATTTTCCGAAGGAGACAAAATCTCTGTCCCCACTCCAAAACTTTGAACTTTAGTTGGAGTTTCAGATTCTCGTTTTCCATCTTGTGAAAAGGAATGAGGTTCCAAAACAACTTCCGGTGGAACAAGGACTGCATATTGAATGACACTTTGGAGTTGCCTTACATTTCCACTCCAAGGCATTCCTGTCAGAGCTCGTAAAGCATCTGTTGAAAACGTTTTGTTTCTTCCATATTGTTTGTTGTATTGGTATAAAAAATGATGTGCGAGAAGTGGAACATCCCCTCTTCGTTCGCGTAATGGTGAAACTCGCAACGGAACTTCCGCTAGGCGGTAATACAAATCCATCGAAAAAGTTTCTTTCTGAATATCTTCTAATAAATCTCTTTTACTACCTGTAAAAATCCGAATGTTTAAAACCTCCTCCTTCTTTTTGGCAGAAGGATTGGGCATTGTTTTATCTCTTAAGGTATGAAATAGTCTTGTTTGTAAATTTGAAGGTAAATCACCAATGGACTCAATGTATAAGGAACCACCGTTGGCCTGTTCTAGTTTTCCTGGATTGAATATTTTTCCACTTTGGACACCGAAGAGTTCTGCTTCTAAAAGTTCATAACTAAGACCTGAACAATCTACAGTGAAAAATGGGCCATTCTTTCTTTGGGAGATATAATGTAAGGCTTTCGCGATTAATTTTTTACCAGCTCCTTCCTCTCCAATGATCATCACCGATGTATCGGAGGGGCCCACTTGACGAATCCTATGTTTTAAAAATAATATGCTCGGATCATAACCAAGGATTTCTTCAACAGGATCTTCTTCTCTTTTAGATTTTTCAAAGGCTTCTTTGGCAATTCGTTCTTCTAAAATAACGATTGTTAATTGGGATGCAAATAATGTAGCTTGGTTGATGATATCGGATGAGAAAAAATTAACCTTATCCGATTCTAAGTTTAAAACTCCAATAGTGGAATCTCTTGTGACAAGAGGGATCGCAAGTTCCGATCGAACCGTTTCAATCAGTTTTACATAGTCTTTATCTAAGGTAACATCGGGAACATAGATAATTTCTCTGGTGGAAGCTGCGCGCCCAGTCACACCCAAGTTGAATGGAAGTTTGGCGGCAATTTTCTTTTCCCAATCCATCCCTTTGGCCGCAACAATGGTAAGGACTTTTTCTTCCTGGTCCATAATGGAAATACTACCGGTGGAAGCTCCAAACAAAGTGAGAGTCATGTCCAAAATGAAATTCAATCGATCCGTAATATTCGGAAGTTGTTGAATTTCTTTTTGGATTTTCCTTAGAGTACCGGAAATATCCTGTTTTACAGACATTTGGTTATACTTTTGCGTTTGCCTTTTGGTTTGTCAGGTATTTTAAGTAGGCAATGATAAAATCTTCCAAGTCTCCATCCATAACTGCATGAACGTTTCCTGTTTCAAAATCGGTTCTATGGTCTTTTACTAAATTGTAAGGATGGAACACATAACTTCGAATTTGTGAACCCCAAGAGATATCACGTTTTTCACCGGCTTTTTTAGCGTTTTCTTCTTCGGCTTTTTGTTTTTCCATTTCATACAAACGTGCACGAAGCATCTTCATCGCCGTATCACGGTTTTTAATTTGCGATCTTTCCATTTGGCAAGAAACCACAACACCTGTAGGAATATGTGTGATTCGCACAGCAGAGTCTGTTGTGTTGACGTGCTGTCCCCCAGCACCCGAAGAACGATACACATCCACACGAAGGTCTTTTTCTTCGATGTTCACTTGGATGTCGTCATCCACTTCTGGTGTTACATAGACAGAAGCAAAGGAAGTATGCCTTCTTTTATTCGAATCAAAAGGTGAGATCCGAACAAGTCTATGGACTCCGGATTCACATTTTAAATAACCAAAGGGATGATCCCCTTGGATGTAAAGCGTCGCGTTTTTGATTCCGGCAGTTTCCCCCGGTTGGTAGTCCACGAGTTCTGCACGATACCCTTTTTGTTCACAAAACCTTGTGTACATTCGCAGTAACTTATCTGCCCAGTCTTGGGATTCTGTTCCACCGGCCCCTGGATGGATATTGATAAAGGCAGCTTTGCCATCATCTTTTCCAGCAAGAGCATCTAACATTTGCAAGTTTTCAAACGTCTCAAACATGCGATCAAAATCATCGTTTAAAGATTTTAGGCCCGCCTCACCCATTTCTTCGGAAGTGAGTTCAATCAAATCAGGAAAATCAATTAATTCCTTTTTTAAATCTAACCAAGGATCTAACTTTAGTTGTAACTCGTTTCGTTTTTGAGTGACTGTTTTTGCTTGGTCAGGTGAGTCCCATAACTTTGGGTCGTTTGCTTTTTCAATGAGTGAGGATAAACGGTCATAGTCTTCTTGGAAATTTTGTGCCGTCCAATAGGATTGGAAAGTCTCAATCATTTCTGATGTTTGTTTTTTTAAGTCTTTTAGTGATCTATCCATAATGCGTAAATCCGAAGTGGAAGTTTTAAAACAAAGAATCTTTGCGAAGTCGTTCCACTTCCCATTGGAATATGGTTTCTCTGAGTTGTGGCGTATTTCCTTCTACGGTTCCCACCAGAGAGTAACTTGATTCTTTTCCGTATGTATCAGGCAAACGTTTGAGTATGAACTTACCTGACTTAATGAGTTCAATGACATGGAGTAAAAAAGGATCTTTTTCTTTTCGACTCATCTCTTCCATAGAATAATAAAAAGTAGAAAGACCTTTGTAAAACCAATCGATGTATTCGTTTTTTCCTTTGGGCCAAATTTGTTCTAAACGAATTTCTGATTCTTGGACAAGGGACTTACCAAGAAAAGGTTTTTGCAAAACACGACACTGGGAATAAATTTCAAAATTTAAATCCCGGTCTCCACCCTTTTCAAAATCCACACCGATCCAACGAATCCAAGATTTTTTTTCTTTAATGGATAAGGCTGGAATCAATGCAAACAAATACCCTTGGTCTTTGAATATCCTTTCATGAGCCAGATGTTCTAAAATTTCCATCGGGATCATATAATGGCCTTTGGCCCATTCAATCACATAAGGAATGGATTCCAATTGAAGGTACTCAGGTGGAGTTTCCGAACGTATGATATCACCAAACTGTGTGAGGATAAAAATAAAAGATAACAACTCTTGACGACTGAGCCCTGAAAGAACACTCACCGATCCACTTAAGTTTTGAAGGGCACGGCGAATCATCAAATGTTGTTGGAGTTGGGTTTGGTTCTCAGACAAAATGATCCCTAGATGTTTTTCAAAATTGCGAAGGTTCGTACGTTCACAAATTTTAAAATTTCCAGAGATACTAAATGGCATTAGAGAGCACGCCTTCCTATGTCTTTTCTATAAAATGTATCTGGTGCTTTGATTTTTCCAAGAAACGCATAACAATCATTAATTGCATCTTTTAGAGAATTTCCAAAAGAAGTGATTCCGAGAATTCGTCCACCATTTGCCAAAATTTGGTTTTCTTGGCTTTTCGTTCCTGCATGGTAAACCACCACATTCCCCTCGTTTGGCGGAATCTCTAAAGGCATTCCTTTTTGTGGGGCGTCCGGATATCCTTTCGCTGCTAGCACAACTATAGCAGATGATCCCTCTTTTAGTTTTAGATTTCTCTCCGGGAGGTTGCCCACCGCCGAAGCATAAAAAATAGGTAAAATATCTTCATCCAACAAACGCAGCACACACTGTGTTTCTGGATCCCCAAATCGACAGTTAAATTCCACTACATTGGGATTTCCTTCTTTGGTAATCATAAGACCAACATAAAGAAGTCCATTATAAGGATGGCCGGCGGATCTAAACTCAGCTAACATCGGCTCAATGACTTGTTCTTTTACTTTGGAAAGAACAGAATCTGTGACAATCGGTGCCGGGGCATAAGCACCCATCCCACCTGTGTTTGGACCAATGTCGCCGTCATAAGCACGTTTGTGGTCTTGGGCTGCAGGAAGGCACATATACCTTTCCCCATCGGCAATCACAAAAAGGGATGCTTCTTCTCCTTCTAAAAAGGATTCCAAAACTACTTTATTACCACTTTCCCCAAACTTTGATTCTAAAAAGATTTCATCTAACGCCTGTTTTACTTCCTTCATTTCGAAGGCAACAGTGACACCCTTTCCTGCAGCAAGGCCATCTGCTTTGACAACCAAAGGTAAAATTTCTTTTTGGGCATAACTCCAAGCCGATTCATGGTCTGTAAATACTGCAAAAGAAGCCGTAGGAACTTTGGCCCGTTTCATCATTTCTTTGGCAAAGTGTTTGCTTCCTTCCACTTGCGCACAATAAGCAGAAGGCCCAAAACAAGGGATACCTATTTCAGCACACCAATCAGAAAGTCCGTTGACGAGTGGATCTTCTGGGCCAACCACAACCAGATTTGTTCCCGAAGATTTTATATAATCAAAAAATTTAGATTTATCAGTGATGGATATATCTTTTGTATCCAATAAGATATCTTTCGAAAAACCACCATTCCCTGGAAACACCTTAAGCGATTCCAAAGATTTTGATTTAGAGATGGCATCCGCTAACGCATGTTCTCTTCCGCCACTTCCAATGAGTAAAACTTTAAATTTATGTTCCAATTTTTTCTAAAGCCCTTACCGTACTATCTAGTTTCTCTTTCCAAGTATTATACTTTTCTCTTTCTTTTTCTACCACATCCGGTTTTGCTTTTTCTAAGAAAGATGGATTGTTGATTTTATTTTCCAACTTTTCCATCTCCAATTGGATTTGTTTTTTCTCTTTTTCCAATCGTTGTTTTTCTTTTTCAAAATCAAAAATACCTTCCAAAGGAAGAAAAATTTCTCCAATCGAAAATGCACCAACGGAATCCGTATTTTTTGCTTCATAAGAATCTAAAAATTCCAAACTCTCTGCTTTGGAAAGTTGGAGAATGGATTTGATTTCTCTTTCCATCATTTCTTTTAATTCTTTATGGCTACACTTGATGATGACCTTACATTTTTTCTCAGGTTTGACTCCGAGTTCTGCGCGCATGTTTCGGATCTTTGTGATGATCTCACGCACAAGTTCCATACGAACCACAGCCGGTGCGGAATCAGAAACTCCATACGGTTTAGGAAATTCTGTTTTCGCAAGTTCAGTTGGATCCAGTAAGGAATGAATTTCTTCGGTAATGAAAGGCATAAACGGATGTAAAAGTCCCAGTGATTTTTTCAAAACACTCACAAGAACAAAGCGAGCTTTTTCTTGCGATTCGGGAGTTACATTTCCATACACACGAGCTTTGGTTAATTCCAAATACCAATCACAGAACGATCCCCAAACAAAATCATAAACTGCATTTGCCATTTCGAAAAAAAGATAACCGGAATAAGCTTTTTCATACTTACTAAGCATCCGATCAAATTCATTCAAAATCCAAAGGTCAGTATCTTCTAAAGAATTAATATCTGGTTCTTTGGTTGTGAACTCTTCTGGCAGGTTCATAAATATAAACCGGCTTGAGTTCCAAATTTTATTACAGAAAGACCTGTATCCGTCTAACCGTGATTCGTCGAAAAGTATGTCCTTTCCTTCCGGCAAAACGGCTGCGAGAAAAAATCGAAACGAATCCGTTCCGTATTTAGTCATCATATCCAAAGGATCCACTACGTTTCCAAGGGACTTACTAAACTTCTTACCATCTTTATCACGAACGAGACCATGGATGAGAACCTTTTGGAAAGGAACATCCCCCATAAATTTAAGACCGTTCATAATCATCCGAGCGACCCAGAAGAAAATGATATCAAATCCCGTCACGAGAACGGAGGTAGGATAGTATTGTTTGAGTTCGGTTGAATTTTCAGGCCAACCAAATACAGTGAAAGGCCAAAGTCCGGAAGAGAACCAAGTATCTAAAACGTCTTCATCTTGTTTGATGGTTTCTTTGGTTACTGAAATTCCTTTTTTAGAAAATAGAGACACTGCTTCCTCTACGGATTCCGCAACCACCATCTCACCATTTGGTGCATAATAAGCAGGAATTCGGTGACCCCACCAGAGTTGGCGAGAAATACACCAATCACGTATATTTTCCATCCACTCAAAGTATGTTTTTTCCCACATCTTTGGTTGGAATTGTACCTTGCCTGACTTAACCACTTCAATAGCAGGTTTTGCAAGAGATTCAATTTTTACAAACCACTGAGTCGATAACAACGGTTCGATGACCGCTCCCCCTCTTTGGTTGTGTCCTACACTATGGATATGAGTTTCTATTTTTTCAATATAACCATTGGCTTCTAGTTCTTCCACAACTCGTTTGCGAGCTTCGAACCGGTCGAGTCCATTGTATTTACCTGTATGTTCGTTTAAAGTTCCATCCAAGTTCATAATGTTGAGTGGAGTGAGTTTCAAACGAAGTCCCGCTTCATAGTCATTGATGTCATGGGCCGGAGTGATCTTCACAAGCCCCGATCCAAATTCTTTATCTACAAAGGAATCAAACAATACGGGGATTTCTTTACCGGCAATTGGTAAAAATACAAACTTACCCTTTAATTCCGTATAACGTGCGTCATCTGGATGAGCACAAACTGCCACGTCACCAAACATGGTTTCGGGTCTTGTGGTTGCAACAACGATGTATTCGCCCTTGGAAAGAGTTTTTGGATCTTTGGATTGAAACTCTGCTTTTGGATATTTGATATGGTAGAGTTTACCTTGTTTTTCTTTATACTCTACTTCAATATCTGAGATAGCAGTTTTTGTTACCGGGCACCAGTTGATGATTCGTTCACCGCGATAAATCAATCCTTCATCATACAAACTGCGAAATACTTTAATGACTGCTTTGGAAAGTCCTTCATCAAACGTAAATCGTTCGCGCGACCAATCGACTGATTCACCGAGTAACCGCTGTTGTTTGGCAATCATTCCACCAGAATGAGCTTTCCATTCCCAAACTTTTTCGATAAATCCTTCGCGAGTAAAATCAGTTCTAGACTTTCCTTCTTTTCCTAACTCACGTTCCACAACCACTTGTGTGGCAATCCCAGCGTGGTCCATTCCTGGAACCCAAACTACATTTTTACCTTTTTTACGTTCGATACGAATGATGATGTCTTGGATGGTATGATTGAGTGCATGACCAATGTGTAAATTCCCAGTTACGTTTGGTGGAGGGATGACGATCGAAAATGTTTCTTTGCGAGAAGAGTCAGGCGCGAAGGTTTTTTTTTCTTCCCAGGTTTTTATCCATTTGGGCTCTACAGATTCGGGATCGTAACGGTCAGGTAGCTGTGATTTCATAGGGTCTTTGGATTTCTTGCACTTTACTATGTTTCGTAAAGAGTTTAGGGGTCAAGGATGAAACAGCAACCAAGGTTCGCATTGACAGAAAGGAGAGGCAAAAGAATCTGGTTGGCATGAACGCAAAAACAGCAAAAATCCTCGGCAAATATGCAACCTTCAAAGGTGTTTCAGAGAAACAATTGAAACGCGATTGGTTGTCTCTTTCCCATATCGATAAAGATAAAAAAAGACAAGAAATCCTTAAAGAAATCGCAAAGAAATAAGATATGCGGAAGGTTCCTTCCGCTTTTTTTATGGAATCAAAATTCCGATTTTTCTTCTCTCTCCTCCTTCTTGGATTTTCCCTTACCACCCTTTCTTACTGCTCCAAACAAAGTGACATAATACTTTCTCAATACCAAGAGAGATTGACCGAGGCAAAAAACTTAAATCGTAAACTCATTGTGGTTTTCGGTGCCGATTGGTGTCCCGACTGTAGAGCATTAGATGGAATCTTTCAGGAACCAGAACCCAAAGCCCTACTCTCTCAAAATTTTATCATCTTTAAAGTCGATGTGGGCCGCTTCGATAAAAACTTAAGTCTAAACGATACACTTGGGAATCCCATTCAAAACGGAATTCCGGCTCTTGTTGTCATTGACCCGTCAGGTAAAATTCTCACCTCCACCAAAGGAGGAGAATTCTCTAACGCGAGTAAGATGACAAAAGAACAAGTTTTAGAATATTTATACCGTCTTTAGGAGAAGTTTGTTTTCAACAACCACGAGCACCCATGGATCAAATTAATTTTCAACCAACCAAAATGAATTTCAACTTAAGACTAAAAACTATCATCACATACGCACTTTCATTTCTAATCTTATTCTCTGCTTTGACTCTCTCCGCTGAGGAACCCACCACTCCAACTCTAGTTGTTGGCAATACCCTTCCCGAAATTAATTATACAAACCAGTGGGAAGAACCAAGTCCCGTTCCTGCCGATACGACAAAGCTGATTTTTATTTCTGATATGGATGCGAGTAAAATCATCCATCCTATTTTAGAAAAAGAAGGAAAAGGATATTTGGAGTCAAAACAAGCAGTGCTTATTTCTGATATCCATAGAATGCCTTCTCTCATTTCCAAGTTTGTAGCTTTACCCAAAATGAAATCTTATCCGTATACTCTTCGTTTGGTGAGAGAAGAAAAACTGGCCGATCCATATCCAAGAACGAAAGGTTCTCTCACCCTCATCCAACTGAAAGCGGGAAAGATTACCAAAATTCAAATTTCTAATGCGGAAGCAGAGATTCGTAGTTTTTTGGATACTTCTCAAAGCAAATAAGTAGCTATACTTCGGATTTCCCGTTGTAAAATCGCAAAAAATTTCCTCACCTTGGTTGACCGTAATACAAAAAGGTGATACAATCTAAGAATGATTAGCCTTCGATTACCAAAAGATTTAGAAAGAAAACTAGATTCATTTGCAAAGTCAGAAGGCAAATCCCGATCAGAAATTGTAAAAGAATCAATTCTAGAGTACATCCAAAACCGTGGTAAAACTAAAACTCCCTTTGATTTAGGTTTCGATTTATTTGGAAAATATGATTCGGGAAAAACAGATTTAGCAGAAAATCGAAAAGATTACCTTCGTCAAAAAATTGAGAAGAAACATGCAAAACGTAGCTCTCATTGATTCTGGACCAATCCTAGCATTATTTAACGCTAAAGATAAATTTCATAAATCCATCCTCAAATTCCTTAAGAACTATAACGGTCAGTTAATTACTTCATGGCCGGTGGTTACCGAAGTAATTTATCTTCTTTCTTTTTCAAATGATGTACAATCAGATTTTCTTGAGTGGATCGAACGAGGTGGCATTCATTTAGATGATTTGTCAATAGACGATCTCAAATACATCAAAAATAGGATGAAGAAATATTCAGATCTGCCAATGGATTTAGCTGATGCTTCACTTATGTGTATTTCTGAAAAAAGAGGAATTAACAAAATTATAAGCATTGATTCAGACTTTTCTATTTATAAAACATTAAGCGGAAAGTATTTACAAAACCTATTCAAAGTTTAGTGCTCGGAAAAACAAACATCTCCAGCCTTTGCACTTACAAATTGCGAAAAAGATCCACCTTCAATTCTTCATATGTGTCAAAATGACGAATTTTTTCCTTAGAAATGTAAAATCTTCTTGATAACGTCGTTCTCTATTCGCAAAATCTCTCCCTAAGTCTATCTTTGGTTGCGAGAGAAATACTATGGCACTTCCTAAAGTTTGCGTAATTGGCGCCGGTTCTTCCGGTATCACAGTCATTAAATCATTAAAGGAAAATGGAATTCCCTTTGATTGTTATGAAAAAGGAAGTGATGTGGGCGGCAACTGGCGTTACAAAAACGACAATGGCCTCAGTAATATTTACAAATCCCTTCATATCAACACACATAGGGATCGTATGGAATACCGCGATTATCCGATGCCAACAAATTATGCGGATTATCCAAACCATGAACCCATTCAAAATTACTTTTTATCCTACGTGGATCACTTTGGGCTTCGTAAACACATCCAATTCAAAAATGGAATCAAAAAAGCAGAGCGAACCGAAGATGGGATTTGGAAGATCACTCCCGAAAAAGGTCCAGTCAAATACTATGACGCGTTAGTTGTCGCCAATGGACACCATTGGAATGAACGTTGGCCTGATCCTGCCTTTCCTGGAAAATTTTCCGGTCAAATCATGCACTCGCATTCCTATGTAGACCCAAAAACACCTGTTAACTGTGAAGGAAAAAACGTAGTCGTTCTTGGTATGGGGAACAGTGCGATGGATATCTCTGTGGAACTTTCTAGACCCGGTGTTTCCAAAAAAGTATTTTTATCAGCAAGACGCGGTGCTTATGTCATTCCTAACTATCTATTTGGAAAACCATTAGATAAATTGACAGAATACACACCACATTGGGTTCCTTTTTTTATCCAACAAACACTCGCTCACCTTCTCATTCGTTTCGGCGTCGGAAAAATGGAAAACTTTGGTTTACCAAAACCAGATCATAAGTTTGGTTCTGCCCACCCCACCATCTCTCAAGATTTACTTGTTAGGCTAGGACGAGGGGATATCAAACCAAAACCAGTCATCACAGAACTCAAAGGTAAAAAAATTGCCTTTGCTGATGGAACAGAAGAAGATGCGGATGTTCTCATTTATTGTACGGGATACAATATCAAGTTTCCATTCTTTGATGAAGACTTTTTATCAGCACCCAATAACTACATTCCTCTGTTCTACAAAATGATCAAACCAGGAATCAATAATTTGTTTTTTGTTGGTCTTATGCAGCCGTTAGGTGCCATTATGCCTCTGGCGGAATGCCAAGGGAAATGGATTTCTCAGTATCTAACGGGAAATTATGTGTTACCATCCAAAGAGGATATGGAAAAAGCCATCGAAGAAGACCAAGTCAAAATGAAAAAAAGGTATGTGAGTAGTACTCGCCATACCATCCAGGTGGATTACGATTCCTTTCTTTATGAGATGAAAGAAGAAATGGCAACCGGTAAAAAAAGATCGGCAAAACTCGGAAACCATTTGCCAATCGAAGCACGAGCGGAATTCCTTTCGGAAGGCCGTCATGAATCTTCAAAACCTTCAAGTTCTTCTAAAAAGAAATTGGTTCGTAGCAAATAACTCTTTTCTTATTTTCCTTTTCACAACCTGTCTATCGCTACTTGGGACAGGTTGTGTCTCAAAAGGTTACACTTACCAAGGAAACCCACTCTTTGGTTGGATGGAATCTTCTGGTGAAGTTCGTGCCACTGACCCCTATCCCATTCTCAAACGATACCCTTCTTTCCAAGCTACCGACTTCGAATTCCCAGTAGGTGGAAAGTATGCAGAAGGTTACTACTTAGCACAAAGGTTTGGAGCCGAAAATGGAAAGTTTGGCGGCCGAAAACATCTAGGGGAAGATTGGAATGCCATCACAGGAGGTGACAGTGATTTTGCTGCTCCCGTATATACTTTTGGTAACGGCGTGGTTTCAGAAATTGCAGACTATGGTGGTGGTTGGGGAAAGGTAGTTCGGATTGTTCACTACCATAATGTAGGAAATGGGGACTTCTGGTATTTAGAATCTGTTTATGCCCATCTACATACCATTGATGTAGAACCGGGACAATTGGTTAAAAAAACAGAATGGATAGGAACCATTGGTGATGCGGGTGGAAGTTATCAGGCGCATTTACATTTCGAACTTCGTTCGACCATTGGCGCACCGTTAGGTGGTGGATATGCTTTAAAAACAGAAGGATTTTTGCCACCAACGCGGTGGCTTATGCAGTATGGACCTAAAGACAAGTCCTTTACAGAAGACAGTTTTCAGTATCTAATTGAAAAGGGAGGAACCCTATAAGTTTTAATGATTATAGAAATTAGTAACTACTAATAAAACTTAACACTTCGTCTTCTTTTTCAGCATTTGTGTCATAAAAATTACAATGAATCTCAAACAGAGGTTCATTCCCTATTTTTTCGCTCTTTAAAGTTTTCACCAGAAAGTCAACAGAACCTGTCATAGAAATCATTTTTAAAGATATTTTTAATATCGAAGGCACTTCAATGTCATAAGGATGGTAAAACATGATTCCCCGAGCACTGATGTGTTTTTTCGAATCATAATCTTTTAGTTGTTCCAATTGAACTTCGAACGTGGCTGGAATTTCTGTATAATGATTTGGTTTCATAGTCTTCGTGTATATAGCAACAAACATAGGATAATTAAACTCTCATTCAATTACTATTTTATTACGTACGTATAAATCTTTATGCAAAAACGATATTAAACCCTGCAAGAAGGACAATCAGTCCAACCCCCCAGGCTAAAATTCGTGGATCCCAAAATGGATTTGTTTGATCCCGATCGGAATAAACGAGACCGTGTAAGTCTTTATTTGGGTCTTCTTTTTCAATCAAACTAACAATCACCATTGTTAAAAAACAAACCATTCCAGAAACGATAGCTCCATAAAAGTTAGAAACCATATCCGATTTGTAATCGATTATCCCCAATGAATATAGGATAAAATGAACGAGCCCACTCGTTGTTCCCAGTAACATTCCGTAGAAGGCACTCCAAGCAGAAGCACGTTTCCAAAACATTCCGAGTAAAAATATAGCGATTAGCGGAGCATTAAAAAAGGAAAATAATAACTGGATGTAGTTCATAATATTTTCAAATTGCATCGCTATGTAAGATGCAAAAATAGCAAACAATACCGCAAACATTGTACAAAGTTTTCCAATTTTTAAATAATCCTTATCCTCTCTAGTTTGATTGATATAGGTTTGATAAATATCATAAGTAAAGATGGTATTCATTGCCGTAATGGAGCTAGACATACCTGCCATAAATGCGGCAAGTAAAGCAGTGGTTCCAAGACCGAGCATCCCAGAAGGATAAAAATTCTTTAGCAGTATTAAAAAACTTTTGTTATATTCTCCATTCATCTCTTTTGAAAATTCAGTTAAGGCAATTAACCCTGGTATGACGGTCAAAAAAGGTAAAAACAATTTAAACATAGCTCCAATAAGAGGAGTTCTTCTTGCAGCCCTATAATCTTTTGCAGCCATTGCTCTTTGTACTTCTGTGAACCCACAAGTCCAATAGGAAAAAGATAATACAAAACCAAGTCCCACTGTTACACTTAACAAATCCCAGCCGAGTTCATTTTGTCCATTGGCGAGTCCTACCCACATATGTTTATGTGAATTCGGAATTTTTTGCATCAGCCCATCCCATCCACCTAACTTTGTTAAACCGATAATCACTAAAGGAAAAAGACCAAGAACGGTTAGAAAAAATTGCATCACCTCTGTATAAATCGAAGAACTAAGTCCTCCAAAGTATGTATAAACCAAAACAATACAGGCACTAAAAAGAATCGATACATGAGGATTCCAACCAAACATTGTTTCAAACACCAAGGATAAAGAATAAAGATAAATCCCTGATCCAAGTGCTAACGATAACAATGTGATGGATGCATTCAAAAGATGTGCTGGTCGATTGAATCTAAAACGTAAATATTCCGGTACACTTCTGATTTTTGAAGAATAGTAAAATGGCATCATAAAGATCCCAAGAAAAATCATACCGGGGATCGCACCTAAATAGTAAAAATGGAAGGTCAAAAAACCATATTCGGCACCACTCGCACTCATCCCGAGCAGTTCCAATGCGGATATATTGGCGGAAATAAAAGCAATCCCCGTAATCCAACTGGGTATCTTTCGCCCAGCCAGGAGAAAATCGCTCGATTGGTTCATGGATTTCTTAAGAAGAAACCCAATCAGAACCATAAACCCAATAAAAACAAATAAGATGGAATAATCGATGGGAGCGAGCGAGACAAACATACGCTCGTAAGAGACGAGAAATGAATACTTTGTAAAGAGGAAATCCCGAATCTCGCCTATCGGGGATTATTTTCCTTCAAAATTTTGCAAACCGGTCGACACTCATTGTAACTCTTTGATCGAAAAAGACTTTCCGAATTATGTCGCATTAATAGATTCGGAACCACCAGGAGGATCTATGTTCTATCTTCTTTTAGCCCTTCTCCACGAAGACTATTCTTCCGGCAGAATCGATTTTTCTACCTATTTTGAGAATACCGTCCTCCTCGCCTTGGATCACGAACGCATTAAATCCAATCTCGAACAAAGTAAAGCCGCTTAATTGGGCAACTAATACGATTTGGAAAGTCTCTCGCTTTGGTGAGGGACTTTCTTTCGAAACTGGCTATCGTTTGAAACTAAGTTGATTTCGCCATTGGCTTTCTTTTGAAAGTCACTGGAAAAAGTAACCGACTTACCTTTTTCACCCGCTTTCCTTCGCCACTGAAGATCCAATTTAACTCACCTTCCTTCGAATCTGACATTCGAATCCCATTGACTTTCCCCGGAAATTCACTCTCCAAAGCAAACCAATGCAAAAATCTGCTCCCTTTCTTAGGATCCTCCCTTGAATTTTCTCCTTGTTCTAGGAAGTCCCGTCTGTACGGTAACAGAAAAATCATATCTCAGGAAGATTAAATGACATCGGCCAAACTCCTTACTGCCACTCTCCAAAATTCACAAAAATTTTTCCTTCAATTTGGAGGACAGGGTTCACCTTATCTAAAAGAACTCGTAAAATTATACGCAGAACCAGAACTCAAAGAATTTTTCGAAACAAGTTTCAAAACCATTGCTGAAATTGCCGCTCGTGATGGCAAAAGTCCCCTTCTCAATGAAGGATTTGATTTCAAATCTTGGATCGAAAATCCAGATGGCGCTCCTTCTGAAGATTATCTAGCGCGCGCACCGATTTCTGTTCCGGGTATCTTTATGACCCAAATTGCCAATTACGTTTTAGTTTCAAAACGTGGTTACCCAACAGTGGAACTCATCAAAGCAACAGGTGCTGTCAGTGGACATAGCCAAGGGGTCATTGCTTCTGCTCTTGTTGGTCTTGGAAAAGATGGAGCTGATTTTTTAAAGGCATATTCTGACTTCTTAAAGTTTGTGTTTTATCTTGGATTTAACGGTCAAAAAGTTTATCCTAACTTTGTTGTTTCGGAAGAAGTAGTCAAAGAAAACGAAGCCAATGGAGATAAAAATCCAGCACCAATGGTTGCGGTGATTGGTTATACAAAAGATGAATTAGAAGAAAGAGTGAAAAAAACAAATGACTCTCTTGGACTCAAAGGACAAGACACAGTTTTCATTTCTCTTTACAACACTCCAGATTCTATGATTCTTTCTGCACTTCCTTCTTCTCTACTTGCATTCCGTAAACAATGGAAAGCAGAGATGGACGAAAAGAAATTTAAGTTTGTATATTTAAAAACAACTGCACCTTTCCATTGCCCATTTATGGAAACATCACTTGATAAATTCAATGCAGAAGATGCATCTGTGGTTCCATTCCCATATACTGGTGCTGATCTAAAAGTTCCTGTATACAGTATCTACGATGGTCACAACTTACAAAAAGATGGAAACCTTCGTGACATCCTTTTTAAGATGGTTCTCATTGAGCCACTTTACTGGGATTTGGCGATTGCTCCTATTTTTAATGACAGTGCCATTAACACGATCATTGATTTTGGACCAAGTGTTGTGAGCCAAAGATTAACTGGTGGACACCTAAAAGCAAAAAACATCGAAAAACAATCATTATGTGCATCAAATGCTAAGGAATTAAAAGTAATTCTAGAAGCATAATGAATCCATCCACTGCTCGGGCCGCTTCCAAATTAAATTTAATCCGCCTTCTGGCTTCACATCCAGAAGGTCTTGGATTAGAAGAAATCCAAAGCGTAACGGGTCACAAATCAATCGCAGCTCTCAAAAAAGATTTAGGTGAGTTGTATATGATTGAGATGTATCCTTATTCACCAACCGATGCTGTGGATTTAGATTTTGATGGGGAGAAAGTAAAAATCCGACTCCCCATTGCCGTTGATTCCGCACTTCCACTTTCCCCAAAAGAATGGTCTCTCCTTCGTTCTTTGTTAATCAGAGATACAAAAACCGAAGATTCTAAAGTCAAAAAATCAATTTTAAACAAAATAGATTCTGTCATTCCTTCCGGTGATTGGTCTCCCTACCAAAAAACAAAAGAAACCATCATTGAAGCCATTAATAAGAAAAAAACACTAACAATTGTTTACTGGAAAAGAGACACACAAGAGAAAGAAACAAGAACTTTAGCTCCTTGGTTGTTTTGGGAAGAAAATGATTCTTATCTATTGGCTTATGATTTGAAAAAAGAAGGATTCAGGTCATTTCGGTTGGATTATATTTTAGACCTGAACATTGCTGATTCAAAATACCCAACCCTACCTGATACAGCAGGAGAATTCCTAGAAGGATTCAAACAATTGTTTGGTGCCGATTCCGAAAACAAAGCAATTGCAAAACTTTGGATCACGGATGGAGCCTCTTACCATTTGGGAATGAAACTAAAACTTACGCCGACGGGTAACCAAAAACAAATTGGTGATTCTAATTATCGAGAATTCCAAGCTCCCATCAGAGATCAAAATTGGTTCATCCAAACCATTTTAGGATATGGGACTTCTGTTTTTGTTTCAGAACCAGAGGAAATCAAAACTTCCATCCAATTGCACTTACAATCGGTAGCACCCTCAAAACCAAATCTCCATTCGTTATCTTAGTATGACTTCAAAATTCATTTCGTTTGGAAAAATTAACATTGGTTTGTTTGTTCCATACAAAAGAGAGGACGGGCTCCACGAAATTCGTAGTGTTTTTGTTCCCATTAGTTTGGGAGATCCGATGGATATAGAGGTAAACCCTCTACCAGAAGGTTCAAACTCTGTGCTCCATCTCGTTTCCGAAAATCACCTAAAGGGTTATCGACATTCGAAATTCGAAGAAGTTTCCGAAAGAGGAGATTTCACTAGAAACATTCTCTATAAGGCCTTTCAAAAGTTAGTCACTTACCTTTCTCACCCTGTTTCCATTTCCATCCACTTACAAAAGTATCTCCCTCCTGAAGGGGGAATTGGTGGAGGGAGTAGCAATGCTGGGTCTTTTTTAAAGGAACTCTTCCCTTTGACAAAACTTTCCAAGGAAGATCAGATTTCCCTGGCGAAGTCCATCGGGGCCGATGTCCCTTTTTTCCTACAATCCTCTCCTTGTTTTGTGAGTGGGATCGGCGAGGTGCTCGAACCCATTTCTGTAGCCAAGGGAACAGGGATTTTGGCCATCCCTCCCTTCGGACTTTCCACCGCATCTATGTACGCAGGCCTTCAAAAAAGTTTACAAAAACCCTATGGTTCCCAAGTATGGAAATCTCTGGCAGAGGATTTAATTCGAAGTCTTCAAGTCGGGGATTGGGCATACCTGCAAAACAGGCTTGAGAACGAGTTTGAAAAAATCGCTTTTCAGACCCAACCCTTACTAAAGGAATTGAGATTAGGGTTTTTTGAGTCGGGAGCAGTCTATGCTTCTTTATCGGGTTCGGGTTCTTGCTTTTATGGCATTTATCCTTCGGATAGAGAAAGAGACGAAGCCCTTCGCATTGTCTCCAATCGATTTCCCGATATGGAATTTCGAACGTTCTCTTTTTAGAAACTGGCCTGTAGCCAAGCGGTAAGGCAGCGGTTTTTGGTATCGCCATTCCCTAGGTTCGAATCCTAGCAGGCCAGCCAGTTTTAAAAGATCCGATAGAACGAACGATGAACCTACATAATACTGTAACTGCTGTTATTTTGGCGGCGGGGAAAGGAACTCGAATGAAGAGTGAACTTCCCAAGGTTGCGGTTGTACTGAACGAATCTCCACTTTTACTCCACGTTCTTCGTAATATCGAATCCGCCGGCATCGAACGCAAAGTTGTCGTTGTCGGTTACCGCAAAGATATCGTTACCGATATCGCAAAATCATTTCCCGGTGTGGAATTTGCAGAACAAACAGAACAATTGGGAACAGGTCATGCTGTTCTTTCCGCTGAGACACAACTAGCACCTTACACAGGATATACGGTTGTGGCTTGCGGAGATGCACCACTTATCTCTGCAAAATCATTTTCTGAACTCATAGAACTTCATAAATCCAATGGATACTCTGCGACTGTTCTTTCTGCAAAGATGGAAAACCCAACAGGTTATGGTCGTATCATTCGTTCTGCCGATGACGGTAGCCTTCTACGCATTGTAGAAGAAAAAGATGCGAGTGCCGAAGAGAAAGTTGTGAACGAAGTGAATACAGGAACGTATTGTTTCAATACGGAAGATTTGTTTGGTGCTTTGAAACAAATTGGTAATCACAATGCTCAAAAAGAATATTACCTCACAGACGTGATCAAAATTTTTAGATCTTTGGGAAAAAAAGTCGGAGCAAAAACTTTGGCAAATGCGTTGGAAAGCCACGGTATTAATTCTCCTGATGATTTAGCTCTCGCAAAACAATATATAGATAAAGGGTTGGTTGGAGTATGAATCCCAGCGAAGTAGTTGTATTTTCTGGAAATGCAAATAGACCTCTTGCCGAGGAAATTTGTAAACACTTGGGCATTCCGAACGGCCAAATTTCAGTCAAAAGATTTTCCGATGGAGAAAGTTCTGTAAAAATCGAAGAAAACGTACGTGGCCGTGATGTGTTTGTGGTTCAGTCCATAAGCTATCCAGCTAACGACAGCTTGATGGAACTTTTACTCATCATTGATGCTGCAAGAAGAGCATCGGCTCGCCGTATCACCGCAGTCATTCCTTATTATGGATATGGACGCCAAGACAGAAAGGTAGAACCAAGGGTTCCGATTTCTGCTCGTATGGTTGCCGATTTAATCGAAACTGTTGGTCCAGATCGTGTCCTTACAATGGACTTACATGCTGACCAAATCCAAGGATTCTTTCGCATTCCTGTGGATCATTTGTATTTTTCACCAGTCCTTGCTGAGTATATTAACTCTCTCAATATGGAAGACCTCGTGATTGTTTCTCCAGATTCTGGTGGAGCGGAAAGAGCTCGTAACTTTGGTAAAAAAGTAAACGGATCTCTTGCCATCATTGACAAACGCAGACCAAAAGCTAACGAGTCTGTGGTGATGCATGTCATTGGTGAAATCAAAGATAAAAACTGCTTATTACTTGATGATATGATCGATACCGGTGGAACAATTGCGAAAGCGGCCACTGCCCTGTACCAAAATGGAGCAAAATCGGTATTATGTTGTGCATCTCACGGAGTTCTTTCCGGAGAAGCACCGGCCAAATTGAATGAAGGAAACTTCAAACAAATTGTGCTCTCAAATTCTATCAGCATTCCGGAGACCAAAAAAATAAATCACTTGAAAACGCTCTCCATCGCCCCACTCTTTGCTAAAGCCATCGAGCGGATTCATAACGAAGAATCAATCTCTAGTCTGTTTTCATAACTTTAAGGAACATAATCATGGAAAAAATCAGTATCAAAGCACAAACAAGAACTTCTAAAGGAAAAGGTCCTGCAAGAAGAATGCGTGTGGAAGGTTTAGTACCGGCGAACATCATCGGAAACGGTGAAGCAAGATCGGCAAGTGTTGTCGAAAAAGAAATTCAAAGACTCATCGACTCTGGAATCCGTAAGGCAACTCTCATCGACCTCGAACTCGATGGTAAAACAGAAAGAGTTTTCGTAAAAGAAATCCAAAGATTTCCACACACAGGTCAAATCCGTCATATCGACTTCTTTAAAGTAACTCCTGGTAAAAAGATCCTAACAACAGTTGCTATCAAAACATCTGGTGTAGCAAAAGGTTCTAAAGCTGGTGGTCAGTTCGAACACCTCGTTCACGAAATCAAAGTGAAGTCTACTCCAGAAGATTTAACTGACGTAATCACAATTGATGTAAGTGGATTGGATATCGGAGGTATGATTAAAGTTTCCGAACTTCCTCACCCAGCATCTTGGGAAATCCTTGTAAATGGTGATCCGATCGTTGCTTCTTGTAGCAAAACAAAAGCGATCTTAGCTGCAGAACGTGCTGAAAAAGCAGAAGCTGACGCTAAAGGCAAACCAGCAGCGAAAAAAGCTGGAAAGAAATAAGATCCTCTTTTAAGAACCAATGAAGTTAATTGTAGGGCTGGGAAATCCTGGCGATAAATATAACAACAATCGATCTAACATTGGTTTTAAGATTCTTGATGTCATCGCGAACAACATTGGCATCGAAATCAAAACAAAGAAAAAGAAATCTCTCATCGGTCGTGGTGATTTTGAAGGGGACGAAGTGGTTTTACTCAAACCACAAACCTTCAGTGACCTTTCCGGTGAGTCGGTTCTCTACATTGCCTCCTTTTTAAAAATCCAGGTAAAAGATATCGTTGTCATCCACGAAGACGTAGGCCTTGAACTGGGCCAAATCGTAGTCACCAAAGGTGGAGAAAACGACGTCAACCCTGGGGTCAACTCGGTTTCTGTCTCATTACGATCCCCCAATTTTATACGAATTCGGATCGGCGTTCTTAATTCAGCCTTCAATCCTAAAAAAAGAGAAGAATTTTTACGTGAAGATTTTGAGCCATTAGAGAACCTGAGTTTGATACAGATCATCAATGACGCCGAAGCGGCGATTCGTTCCATATCCATGGGGGATATTGACGAAGTGATTCAGAAATATCACCTTTGATTTCAGTCTAATCATCGAGAAGTCTTTACATGAATAAAAACATCAAAACCGTATTTCTATTTTTGCTCGTATTCCTTGTCATTTTGGCAACGGTTTATAAAGGTCAGGACTTCGCCGGTAAACCCGACGAAATCAGTTATTCCGATTTTTTGAATATGGTGGAACCCATCGAAGGGAAAAAGCCAATTGGGAAAATTACCTCCAAAGACGGAAAGGAAACTTCCGCCAAACAACAAATCGTCATTGATAAAGAGCTCATTGAAGGTTGGTACATTCCTGAAAACAGTAAGGACAACAAACCAAAACTCTTCAAAACAAACGTAGCACAAGTAAACGATGATTTGGTGACCAAACTTCGTAAGTCGCGCCTTAGTTTCACTGCGAAATCCACTGAAGAAAATAAATTTTGGAGTGTTGTTTCCGGCATCATTCCTTGGTTATTTGCTCTCGGTATCATTTGGTTCATTATGATGCGCCAACTCCAAGCATCAGGCAACAAAGCATTTACCTTTGGTAAGTCTCGTGCCAAAATGAATGTGGATCCAAAAGTCAAAGTTACATTCAACGATGTCGCAGGTTGTGAAGAAGCAAAAGTTGAATTACTTGAAATCATTGAGTTCTTAAAAGATCCAAAAAAATTCCAAGCCATTGGTGCAAGAATTCCTAAGGGAGTTCTTCTTGTTGGTCCTCCAGGAACTGGTAAAACCTTACTTGCGAAAGCGGTTGCTGGGGAAGCGGGTGTTCCTTTCTTCTCTATTTCTGGATCTGACTTTGTCGAAATGTTTGTGGGTGTGGGAGCATCGAGAGTCCGCGATCTTTTTGACCAAGGAAAAAAGAATGCACCTTGTATCATCTTTATCGATGAGATTGATGCTGTAGGTCGCCTTCGCGGGGCAGGCCTCGGTGGTGGACATGATGAAAGAGAACAAACCCTCAATCAGATGTTAGTCGAGATGGACGGATTTGAAATGAACGAAGGTGTCATTGTGATGGCGGCAACAAACCGCGCGGATGTCCTTGACCCTGCCCTCCTTCGTCCTGGTCGTTTTGACAGACAAGTGATTGTGGATCTTCCTGACCTCAAGGGTCGTGAAGAAATTTTAGCAGTCCATGCTAAAAAAGTACCTTTAGTATCTGATATATCTCTTAACTCAATTGCACGTGGAACTCCTGGATTTACAGGAGCGGATCTTGCTAACCTCATCAACGAAGCAGCCCTTCTTGCCGCACGTCGTAACAAAAAACGTGTGACCCAGGAAGAACTCGAAGAAGCTCGTGATAAGGTCATGATGGGACCAGAACGTAAGTCTATGTTTATCTCTGACAAAGAGAAAGAAATGACAGCTTACCATGAAGCAGGCCACGCGTTACTTGGCACCTTACTGCCGTATACCGAACCAGTTCATAAAGTAACCATCATCCCTCGAGGACGTGCCCTTGGTCTTACCCAATCCCTTCCTGTCGAAGACAGACATTCCTATCGTAAAAACTATTGTTTGGATCGAATTGTGATGTCGATGGGTGGATACATTGCCGAAGAACTGATCTTTGGTGATCCTTCCAATGGATCTTCTAACGACATCCAACAAGCAACAAACATTGCTCGTCGTATGGTTTGTGAATGGGGAATGTCTGAAAAACTCGGAACCATCCACTACGGATCAGGAGAATCCTCACCGTTTATGGGAAGAGACTATGGTCATACTAGCAAACCTTACTCTGAAGAATTTGCAGCCATGATTGACCAAGAAGTCAAACGTATCATCCAAACTTGTCTCGATAAAGGTCGCGACTTGGTGAAAAAGAACCAAAAGAAATTGGATGCGATTGCCAAAGCCCTTCTTGCCAAAGAAACGATTGATGCCGAAGAACTAACAAACATTGTCCAACCTTCTTTTGATAAATTCGCTGATTCCAAATCGGGAATAGGATCCAAAAAAGGAAAAGGTAGTTCGGCAACAAAACCAGCTTACTCTGCATAAAGCACAGATGAAGTATTGGCTCTTTAAAACAGAACCAGATGTATTTTCCATCGACAACCTAATACGAGAAAAACTCTCGTATTGGGAAGGTGTTAGAAATTACCAAGCACGTAATTATCTTCGCGATGAAGTGAAGTTAGGTGACTTGGTTTTATTTTATCACAGTAGACTCGATCCACCAGGGATTGTAGGAATTGCCGAAGTTGCGAAAGAAGCAACCCCCGACCCTTACCAGTTTGATCCAAACCATAAATACTTTGATCCAAAATTAAAAGGAACAGAACCCAGATGGTATGGAGTGCACTTAAAACCTCATACCAAATTTAAAGAATTAATTCCTTTGGACACACTTCGTAACATGAAGGGACTCGAGAAAATGGTTGTGACTCAAAAAGGGTCAAGACTATCGATCCAACCTGTGACAAAGAAAGAATTTGATATCGTAGTCAAAATGGCTTCGAAGTAAAAATCAACTCATTGCGTAAATAATTTCTTTTAGTTTCTCTAAGGTAATGGGTTTTACTATGTAGTTGTTGCTGAGATTGTACTTCTCTGCCCTACGCATATCATCTTCGTCAGAAGAACTAGTAACAATATAAATGGTAATTTTTTGATCTAGAGAGATAGAAGTGATTTCGTCTAAAAATTGCCAACCATCCCAAATTGGCATATTCAAATCTAATAAAATCAAATCAGGTAAAGATTCCGAACTAGAAATTCGAGAGACAAGCATATCATAAGCATCTTTTCCATTTTGACAAACTACAGTTTGTTTTACCATTCCGGATAGGGTGATGACTTGTTTTGTCAAAAAAAGATGAACAGGGTCATCTTCTACAACACAGGCTAAATTAATTTCATTCATAGGGTAAAAATACAGTAAACTTTGTACCCAATCCTACGGTACTTTCAACCTCAATTTTTCCTCCCATCGTCTCTATTTGGCTTTTTAAAATAAATAATCCAACTCCCCTTGCCTCTTTATTTTCATGAAAGGTCTTATACATGCCGAAGAGTTTATCTCCATGTTTTTTTAGATCAATTCCTTGGCCATTGTCCTCAAATTGAACTTCTATGAATCGATTTTTACGAATTCCGGAGATTCTTAGAAAACTATCTCGATCCTTTGCTTTGTATTTGATGGCATTGGTGATTAAATTTAAAACAATACTATCCAAATAGGCTGGAATCACACGCACAAAACATTGGTCCTGTAAGTTCACTTCGACTTTTAATTTTGATTCTAAAATTTGAAGGGCCAAACTTTCTAAATTTTTCTGAACTACTTGTTCAATGTCGATCAACTCATAATTTTCCTGAGCTAAATTCACCTTAATGACTGCGGTCAAATCTTCAATCGTACGTTTTAAATTTTCTGTAGCTCCGAGTAACAAAGACATCATTTCATTCTGAAAATAATCGGGATATGTTCTTTGGAGTATATCCATCATTCCACTAATTCCAAAACTATGAGATCTTAGATTATGAGAAACAATGTTTGTGAAGTTTTTTAACCGATTGTTTTGTTCGCTAGTAATGTCGAGCAATGATTTGATTTCTGCTTCTGCTTTTTTAAGTTCAGAAATATCAACCGCCATGCCAAGATAACCAGAAATTTTATCGTTTTGTTTGACTGCAGTAATAGACAAAAGAACGGGAAATGTAGATCCATCCTTTCGTTTATGTATCCATTCTAAGGTATTTGGTTTTCCAATTTTTGCATTGTAAGTTAATATCTCAAATCCTTCAAATTGCCGATTGTATTCACTGGAAAGTAACTTTCCTCTCTTTTCAACTTCCTTTTCTATATGAAAAATCTGAGGTGTGAACTTTCCAATGAGTTCAGCTGCGTAATATCCCAACATTTTTTCAGCACCATGATTGAATTCGGTGATAATACCTTCTGTATCAGTACTAATGATGGCAACAAGTGTACTGGCATCCAAAATAGCTTGGTTTTTTGCTAAGGTAATTTTAAGTTTTTGTTCAACTAACTTCCATTCTGTGATATCTATGATTTGAGATACGAAATAAAGAACTTTACCTTCATCATTTTTTACCATCGATACAGCTAAAATGATGTACACGATATCTCCATTTTTATGAAAATATCTTTTTTCCATCTGATAAAACTTTCGTTTGTCAGCGACTAGTTCTTCCAAATAAGTTAAATCGGCCAGCAAATCTTCAGGATGAGTGATGTCCTGAAAAGTCAACTGCATGAGTTCTGATTCTGTATAACCTACAATTTCACAAACCCGTTGATTCACTCGGAGCCATTTGCCATGTTCATCCAATAGAGCCATACCAATCGCAGCATTATCAAAATTTCCACGGAAGGCAGCTTCACTAGCTCGCAGTTCCCTTTCTATTTTTTTGATTTCAGTGATTGCTTCGTTAGATCCATATACAGATAAAGCGGAATCACCAGGATTCCTTCCTTGCAAAATCAATTCGCTAATGGGTAATTCATTTTGTTTTTGGCTGATCAGATCCAAAACTCTCAAAGAAATTTCTTTAAGTAATTTCATTTGGTTTTCGTTCAAAACTTTTGATTTCTCATCAAAAACCAAAAGAAAACCTAGAAGGATTCCCTCCTTTCCTTTTGAAAGCAAAGGAATCCCAATAAAGAATTGAATCGGGAAATTTTTTAACGTTGGATGTGTGGATTTAAAATTTGGTTCTAACTCTAAGTTTTCAAAAACAACAAGATCTTTTGTGTTACCCAACAATTCGACAGATAAAGATACGAAAGAAGGAATTTGATCCAACAAAATTCCATATTCAGCAATCGATTTTGGTTCCTTTTCCTCTAGGATCGTGATTAACGAAATTTTTGAATCAGTTAATTCCGCTGCAAGTTTTGCCAAAAAATAAAATTCATTGATGTCCAATAAAACAACTTCCTAACGTTCGAATGATTCTAAACAGAATCTATATTTTAATTTTTAAGGTTTTGCTGTGAAAACTTGTACAGCTTTTACCTTATCAATATCATAAAACTTTTTATCTTTATAAAAGGAAGTGCCCGCGCCCATATAAGAAAATTCTGGATTGAGAATATTTTTTCTATGACCTGGCGAATTAAACCAAGTTTCAACGACAGCTTTTGCCAAACTTAAATAAGTATGATTGGGAATGGGCGCTCCTGCTTTTGTATAACTGAAAAAAGCTCCCCCATTTTGCGCAGGTGTAAAAACCGCCCTCCCTCCTTGGTATTGTATTCCAAATGAATTGATAATATTTTCTGCAGAGTAAGTATCTGTGATTCCTACCAAATCCAAACGATCTCGTAAAGTTTCCTTTCCATTCACTGTACTAGTATGCGAATAAAAATCATAAGTGACCATGTCTTGAGCATGGCCAAAGGCCGCCTGTTCACATTTTTCAGAATACTTAAACGGACGCAAACCCAGATTTTTTCTTTCTTTAGAACTTACATAAAAGATTGCAGCATTTAACAGTGGATAATCGACTTTTGCGAAATCAATATTTGTATTTGCTGGAGCATAAGAAGGGAAAGTATCTTCTGTGAATACATCATACTGTTCTACCTTCCATTTATCAGATTCGGGAAGTTCTCTACCATCTTCTATACTTTCTAAAAATGCTAATTTAGGATCTTGTGCTTCGACTACTTTTTCAACTGGTTCCGGTTTTTTCTCCTCAACAACAGGAGCTTTTTTGACTTCAGGAGTTTTACAAACAAAAGAAAAGGAACTAAAAACAAAAATAATGGTTATTGTTCTAAGTTGAGTTGTGAAAAAGTTTGTTTTGGTAAAAAAGTTCATAGAATCTCCTATAAGTAACGATTGTAATCTTGCACCACATTGTGGATTAGATTCTTTTCTTTATTAAAATGAATTGTTTTCGCCTCTTTGATTCCAGCTTCCCAGATAAAAATAAAGGGAATTCCAAATAGTGTAGAATGTTTTTGTCTGTATTTCTCTCGTCCTACAAGTTTTTCGTTTATGTAAAAATCGGCATGAAGGACTCTTTCTTTAGAATAAATAGACGGTAATAATCCAGCAGTACCTAACATAAACAAGGTGGAGATGGAAGAAATCCAAAAATGTTCATATTCGTTTACTTCACTGGTATATAAATCGATATGGTGGTTGGCCCTCACTCCGTCTGATAACACTCTTCCGAAATATCCCGTTTCCATTAGATACCTAGTATAAATAGACGTAATTTCTCGTTTGGTTTTATCATTTTCCGGAGTAGAAACTTTGATGGTAAGGATTCCAATTTGTTGTTTGAAGTCTGGTCTAGAAATGATAGGGACATCTTCGCTCATGTAATTGTAACAAGAGGAAAGAGAAAATGAGACAAAAGATGTGAAAATTATCAGAAATCGAAAAGTTCGCATAATTCGAAAGTAGGTTAATGGAAGGAAAGGAGAGGAAAAGTCTTTTTTTTAAAACTTAGAAAAATCGACAATTCCTAAGATATGTAAAATAAGGCCCCCGAGAGTCACAAAAAAGATCCAAGCGACGATAGAAATGATTCCACCAACTTTTAACATCTCAAAACTTTTGATTCCACCATAACTGAAAGCCAACGCATTGGGAGGTGTGGATACGGGGAGTGGCATGGCAAGGGAAGCTCCGATGGTGGCCCCAATCGCTGCAGGCAAAATGAGATGAGTTGGCAAACCCATGGTAATAGGAAGGATAAGATTGGCGACACTGGTATTACTTAAAAAACAAGAAAGTCCTAGAGAAAGGATAGAAAAAAATAAAAACAAACCCAATTGATTCGATTCACCTAACATAAACAATTCGACAAAATGTTTTGCAAGACCTGTTTCTTCAAAGGCTTTTCCGAGAGCAATTCCCCCTCCCATCAAAATCAAAACATCCCATGACAAGTTCCGGAATTCTTTTAAATCTAAAAGTCGAAACCCAAAAAATACAATGATTGGAAATAGTGCAACGGTTCCGTTGGAAAATCCATGTAGGTCAGAACTGATCCAACCTAAAATGGTGATCGTGATGATACCCAAAGCAATCGAACGATCTCTCTTCGAAACGGATAAACTAGAGTCAGAAATTTGAATTGATGCGATTGAAAGTTCAGATTTGTCCTTTTTTAAGTACACAATGTACAAAAGTATAGCAAGTGCTAAAACAGAAAGAATGAATACTGGAAAGGCAAAGGCCATCCAGTTTAAAAATCCAATTTCCAATCCTCTTTCTTGTAAATATCCAATCCCAATCACATTGGGAAGTGTTCCCACTGGTGTTCCGATCCCACCTAGGTTTGCAGAAAAAGGAACGATGAAGAGAAGTGATTTTCGTAAAGGATTGTTCTCTTCTAAAGACTTCATCATCGAAGAAACAAGACCAAGCATCATGGCCGCAGTAGCAGTATTGTTCATGAAACAAGATAAAAAACCTGTGGCAAAACCCAGGGAAAGTACAAGTAAAAAGGCTGAACCTTTCGTTTTTTGGATCACAAAACGAGCGATGGCAGAATCCAATCCATAAGATGTGATTGCTGAAGAAATGACAAAGCCACCTAAGAAGAGTAAAATGGTCTCAGAAAAATAACAAGATAGGAAAGTAATCGTTTTTGGGGCACCTGGTCCCCAAGCGGGAAGTAACCAGACCAATTCTAAAAATAAAACTAAAAAACCCGTGACATAGAGAGGAAAAAGTTCTGTCACCCAAAGGAAAGAAACAAGTAATGCAATGGCCAAATTGATCTCTTGTGGCCGAGTGAGACCGAGCCAGAGTTGATACCAGCCAAAGAGGGCCGGGATCACGGTTAGACTTGAAAATACAATACCAGCTCGAATCATTGTGACTTGACGATTTACACTCTCCTGATACTTTTTCGATAGACTCGAATCGTTTCAAGCAAACAAATAAAGTGAGATTTCCCCTCGATTCGTATTGTTAATTTTTTATGCAAATAGCCTATAACGACTTAAAACAAGCAGTTCTGGGAAGCGGCCCCATGGGTATCATCATCGCTTCCGTACTGGCACAGAAGTTCGACCCCATCACTCTCTGGATTCCTGACAAAGAATTGGTAGAGGTTCTAAAGAAACGCCGCCAAACAGAAATTATGGGAAAGACCATTGACCTTCCTGATCATATCGACATAGTCTCCAGTTTGGATGCTTTTGGACGAGATGATTGGGTTTTCCATGTGGCAGTTCCTTCCAGATCTTTTTTGGACAGTGTCCACGCCCTTTTGGAAGTTTTAGAACCCACCAATAGTTATGTTTTTTCTTTTTTAACAAAAGGAATTCTGGATTCTAAAAACAGAAAAAAAACAGGATTCATTACTTATTCGCAATACTTACAAAATTATTTAAAAGAAAGAATTTTTTCAAACGCATCTGTTGCAGTTGTCAATGGCCCTTCCCTTCTCGGGGAAATCTTAGATGAGAAATTTAGTTTTTTTAATATTGGATCTTATGAAAAAGAGACTTCTGAGTATCTAGCTGATGTTCTCTCTTCAAATTTTATCAATACATCTGTTACCGATGATGTTGTAGGAATGGAAATTGTAGGAGTTGCCAAAAACCCAATGGCCATTGCCAGTGGGATTGTTTCTCTTCTTCCGAGATATGGATCCAACTTACTGGGTGAAATTTTATCCGTAGGATTTCAAGAAGTAAGAGACCTTGCCATGCGTTATGGTGCAAGACCCGATACAGTGATGGGAAGATCAGGCCTTGCCGATTTTATCACAACGGCAACCAGTAACAAAAGTAGAAACAGAGGATTTGGACAAAAAATTGTCGGAGAACTTTTGTCAGGTGGAGAGAAACTAAGTATTAAAGATCGAATCGAAATATTTTTTGCACCAAGATCTTTTATCGAAAGAGAATCTACCAAATGGCATGATAACGTAGAAGGAACTTATGCACTCAGCATTCTCATTGAACTTGCCAATGAAATTCGCCTGCCATTTACCTTACACAGAACTTTATTCGATGTTCTTACTAGAAAACAACCACCAGATTCACTGATTGATTTGATTTGTGGTAAAAAAACAGAATCAAAAAACATTCCTCTCGTGGTTCAAAAGAAGGTAGGACTCAACTTAACATCAGGAATTGATTTTCAAAACCTACTTGTGGATCGAATTTTAAAACACATTAGCAATGTTCCAGGCACCGTGACTCGTGTTAAAAAACAATCTTCTGCCGTGATTGAATCCACGCAAAAAAGACTCACCAAAGCCACTCGTAAAAAACAAAAGTTGGATGAGGTTAAATTTGCATCAGAACTTGAAATATGGCAACGATTCCAAAATTGCCAAAAAGACGAAGAGAACACTCTTGTTAAAGAACTCGTTCGATTTTATGTAACAGAAATTGCGGACAACTATAGCCCGACAGTTCGCGAATCTGTTCTACGGTTTGTAGCTCCCATTCGACTTTTCTCTGGTGGTTTTTTGAAAGGATCTATGATTCCTCATGTTGGCGGGAAAACAGAAGTAGTGAAGGCATTGTCTTCTAAATACAATTTATTGTATGCCCCCACTCATAGATCTCACTTAGATTCTGTGGAAGTTGCTTATTCCTTATTTCACTTAGGACTACCTGTTCCTCGTTATGCGGCAGGTATCAACTTAATGTCCAATCCTTTTTGGGAATGGATGTTAAAGTCACTCGGTGCCTACGCAGTGGATCGCGAAAGAACCAGAAACAGTTTGTATTTGGAATGCCTCACTCTTTATTCACAAGTGATGTTAGAACAAGGGATTCCTTCTCTTGTTTATCCAGAAGGAACTCGTTCTCGCACAGGCGGAATTGTTCCTGTCAAAACGGGACTTTTAACAACGGCAGTGAATGCATTCCGAAGTTCAGGAACAGAGATAGTAATTGTTCCCATCTCTGTATCATATGAAACCGTTCCAGAAGATAACCAGTTTTGTAATATGCCAGAAGAATTGGGAATGGCAGGATTTCTTGCAAAACGTTCCAATGTGTATGTAGAGTTTTGTGATCCCATTCCTATCTCTGAATATGCGCATACGGAAGATCCGACTTTGGAACTCAGTTACCGCATCACCAAAGGTTGGAAACAGTATCATAAAATTTTACCAAACCAAATTGTGGCAAAAATTTTAGCGGAGAACGATTTCTCCGTCGAAGTTTCACAGAGTACAATGTTAGTTGAAGATTTTATTTCCCGCCATGATGGAAATTATCTTACTAAAGATCCGGAAGAAGTTTGGGAAAAAGGAAAAAGGATTTTGGAAAAACGAAAGATGATTGAAGAATCCAATCGAGTGGTTCATTCCAAAAACGATGCTTTACTTCTATATTACGCAAGTATGATTCCAGAAGACGAAGATAAAAAATACTAAGATCATTGGATAAAAAAAAAGAAACAGGGACCTTTATTTCTTATTTTTATCCTTATCCATTCTGAACGGGGAGCCTTCCCCGTTTGCGGATATAAACTGTTTTTTCCAGAATCGCAATCACCTCACCCGCTTCGTTTTTGACATCAGTGGTGAATAAATAATCCCCTTTTTTCTTAACATCGATTTCGTCTTTGATCCTTTGGATTTCGGAATCAGGAATGCGAAACTCGGCAATCACCTTGCCCATCCCCGGTTTTACAAAGATCATATTGCCGGCTTTATCCCAAACAATATAATCGGATCCCAATCTTTCCAAAAGGATCAACATAAAAAATGGATCACACATAGAATACAAAGAACCACCAAAATGAACACCCACATAATTCTTGTTATAGAATCTTAAATTCATTTCGGATCGAAAGTAAGAAAAATCAGGAGCAATTTCTTTGATACGAATCCCAGCCCCAACATAAGGAGGATAAAAATTATATAACCAAATTTTGAATCTTTTTTTCCAAGATGTAGTTTTTTTCAAAGGTTTGGTTCCTTTATTTTTTGTTTCGAATTGATTAAATACACTGCGAGGATGGCTAAGGAACCTCCAATGATTACAGGAATTTGTATCACTTCATTCAAAATCAAATAACTACTCAAATAGGCAGAAAGAGGAACAATGAAGATAAAACTACTGGCAATCTCGGATCCAAGTCGAGTTGCTGCATAAAAATAAACGGTAGTTCCAAAGGTTGTCGAAATGACTGTTAAGTAAAAGATGGAAGCCCAAAAGGAAAATCCTTCGTCCCATACCTTCCAAAAACTTGGATCATTAAAACAAAATAAAAGTTCTATGATAGATCCAACAGCATAAACATAAAAACTATAAGTCACAGGAGACATAGATTTTCCTGTGGATTGGCTGTTAAGAGATAGGATGGCCCAAACAAAAGAACATAACAAAAAAAACAAATTCCCAGATAACAATAAATAATCGATACTGATCTTCCATACTTGTAAAATCACAAGCCCACCGATAAACCCGAAAAACAATCCCATCACTTGGCGTTTGGAAATTCGTTTCTTTTGTACGAGGACAACTATAAAAAAAGTAACAATGGGATTGAGGGTGGTGACAAGAACTCCACCAGCCCCGGGGAGTCCATTTTTTAATCCCATAAAAAAGAACTGATTGTAAAAAGTATAAATGATTCCACCAACAAGAACATTCCAGTAGTCCTTTCCTGTTTTGAGTAAAAAGGGAATTTTCATCACAACAAGGAGAGGGATCACAGAAAGAAAAGTAGCTAAAAATCGCCAAAACACCAAAACAGAAACAGGAACTGTGCCTGCGATCATTTTACCGATGGGCCAAGAGATTCCCCAAGAGACCATTGCAAGGATTAGTAAGAGTAAAAATTTTAGGTTCAAATATAGTTTCCTTTCAACAAAAAGTTGAGAACGTATGTGGTGCCAAAAGATATAGGAATTCCAATTCCCAACATAAGGCTTGCTAAATGGGGAGAAATATTTTTTTCAATTGTGATGACTGTGGAAGTGACCATAGGAGCCATTGCCGATTCCAAAACAATGGTTTGGTAGAGTAATGCATCCTCTTTTAAAGGAGAATACATCCAATACACAAAGATTGGTGCGAGGATGAGTTTAAACCCTAGACCCAGAGCCAAAACCTTACCGTGACCCGCAATAGTTCGTAAATCTAACATAAACCCGACGGATACCAAGGCAAGTGGAGTAAGAGTATCACCCAAACGAAGTAAAACAAGTTTGAGAGCCTCAGGATAAACAAATTGCCTTGTAAAAATAGCAACAAACAATGCATAGATGGGAGCAAACCCCAAAACTCTTTTGATGAGAGTTACAAAGTCCCATTTCCCATCCATAGCAATCGAAGCTAAGATGATTCCGGGAAAACTTAAAACCATAAAGGTTCCTAGTTGGTCTGCCAAAATTCCATACCCAAGGGAAGTTTTGCCTAAGTAAGTTTCAAGTAATGGAAACCCAACAAAGGAAGTGTTCCCAAGACCTGCAGTTAACACCAAACAAACGGCGGTATGGAATTTTAAAAACTTCAGTTTATACAATCCAAGAAAAAATACAAGAGCGATCCCAAAAACTACCCAAGGCATAGACGAAGGCAAAAGGGAAGTCGCATCCACTTTTAATTCATGGACATGATACAAAACAAGTGAAGGCAAAGAAATAAAAAGGATAAATCCGTTTAAAACCTTAGGAGTGGATTCTGGAAACTGGGGAAGTCTTCGGAAGAACAACCCCAAACCAAAACAAATTCCTAGTAGTAAAAAATTTTCCATACTAATTAAAAAGAAAGAAAGGTCTCCATGGCTTTAGGATCAAAGAAAACTCCTTCTTTTTGTCTAGGTGCTTCGAGTCCATCCCGCACCATCTCGGCATACCCGTTAACAAAATACAGATACTTTGTCGGGAGTTTATTTGTTATATCGTAAGTGGTTTGTTCTAAAAACTCAGCAAGTAAAAGCACTTGGTAGGTTACATCAGCGATATAAACCCGATTCATATCCTTCCAATCTTTAGACTGATTTTTGATACAATCTTCTAATTCTTTTCGTTTGGTTTGGAATACTTCAAATGAGTTCTTTAACTCCCCATGATTCCCAACAGACTTTGTTAGTTCATCCAACAAAGATTGGAAGGCTGTATAAACCTTTGGTTTTTGTAAGGCATGCAAACAATGGTCTGCTATGATGAGATGAGTTCCTTCCCAAGTTTCATTGATGATGGAATCATTGTGCAGACGAGGGAGAGGAGAAAAGTCTCCAATAATTCCGTTTCCACCCAAAGTTAAGATCGCTTTTTGAGTGATATAACTTGCTTGGGAAGAAGATTTATATTTCATAAGTGGAACAGTAATTTCCGCAGCATCGTCACCTTTCTCTGAAAGGTTAGCTGATCTAAAGTTTACAAAACAATTTCCAGTTTGCAAAATTTGCATTTCTGCTAATGTCTTTGTAAAGGAAGGAAATTCTAAAATCTTTTTCCCATAAGCGGTTCTAAACTTTGCATATTCAGATGCTTCCATCACTGACCTTCTTGCGTTTCCACTAGAACCAAGCCCCACATGCAATCGAGATGTTTTGATGATGTAACGGATGAGATTCACAAGTCCATGACCAGGACGACCAAACTCTTCCGCTTCTACTTTGTCATAAATAATTTCTACCGTGAGTTTTCCTCGAGATCCAATGATATCTTTTTTACGTAAGATATGGTGCCCGTTAAGTTCCCCATTTTCTTTGATCCTAGGAACAAGGAACATACCAACAGTATTGGTTCCTTCCATCTTTGCAGTAGTGACCCAAAGGTCTCCTGGATTGGAACAAAACCATTTTTCACCAGTTAACTCCCATTTGCCGTTCGGAAGTTTTTTTGCAATGGTTCGATTGGCAGAAACATTACTCCCGCCCACTCTTTCCGTTACATATTGTCCAGCCATAAAATGAGAAGAACTTCCCTTTCCCGCAACCAGAGGGAGGTATTTTTTCTTTTGTTCTTCTGTTCCAATTTTTTTCAGTGCAAGGATGATTCCATCGGTCATAGCCAACGGACAAGCAACACCACCTTCTCCATTCATATTCATTAAATATGTGAGCGCATAACGATGAATATGTGTGAAATCAAATTTCCATTCAGGATGAAAGTCTAAATTCACCACACCGTGATCATAAGAAATCTTTCGGGCTAATTTTTGTTCTTCAGAATATTTAATAAAATCGATTCGTTTGCCAGTTCGATCAAACTTAACAACTTCACCATACTTTCCTTCTTTGTGGCATTCTTCCGTGAGTTCATCCAAAATCCCACCTACAAGTTCCCCATACTTTCGGATATGTTCTTCCATTGCCTTTTTGTGATCCGGTGCAAAAGATTCAGAATAACGGTGAACCACTCGTTGTAAGGCGGGATCAATGTCGTAAAAATTTTTACCTCGAACTCCCTTGTATTCGGAAATATCGAACGGTTGTAAGGAAGGATGTTCTGAAATATGGTGGCTCATTCTTCCAGTTCAAAAAAAGGAATAGGATTCACTAGCAAAAAAGTCGCCCCGGTTTGAAATTGGTTCTAGAGTCGATTCTTTATGGTCCAAAGAGTAGAAACAAAAAAATCCAAACAAATTCTGCACGATGTGATCTTCGAACTCCAAAACGTTTCTGAGTCCATGTTGTGGTTTTTGTCGTACGACAGGCTTTCTGAACTTTTAGAAATCCGAAAGGAAGAATGCCTTCGCAAAGTTTATCAATTCAAAGCGGCAAAACCGCAAATGACACTTTCCGGAGGATTCCATGAAGTGGATGGAGACCTCCTAATTGATTTTCTCGCCTGGAGTTTGGAATTAGACGAAGTCGCAGAAGAGTTTTTGAGAGGAGGAATTTTTTTTAGTGAACGTCCGTTATATGAACTTCGCGAATCTTATAAAACCCTAATCCAAAAAACAATCGCCAATCATAAATTAGACAGAGAACTATTATTACTTCTGACTGCGGCTACCGTTGATTATGATGATGCCGTTGATTCTTATCTCATGGATAAATTCGAAATTGATTTCTTTGTGAGACGTTCCATCCATCAATTTTTAGAAAAATTCGAAATCCATCCAGAGTTTGGAGCGGAAGAATTTTTATATGAATATTTAAAAAGCCTGATCCCTACAAAGATACTCAACTTCCGCGACATCACTCGTGAATTTAGAGATAGAACCTATTACGAGTTATATGGTAGATTTCGAGAAACCAAAAAGAAAAAAAAGAAAATCGTAAAAACAGTTTCCGATGAAGTCAAAGACTTACTGGCTTTTTTTGATTTAGAACCGGGTGCGGGTATTACCGACGTTAAAAAGAAATTCAAAGAACTTTTAAAAAAATACCATCCGGATATCAATAAAAAAGGGGAAGAGATGACCAAACGAATCATTTTAAAATACAATCGTTTGGTCGAACTTTTAGGAAGTTAATCAATCCTTTAAATTGTTTTCTTTCCTTAATTGGTTTACTCCAGCTTTACTTCAACCGAATCTGAAAATGATACTTCACTTGAATCTCATCCTTTGCTTTCATAAAAAGTAAAGAAGGGTTTTCTAATTCATATTCGGAAAACTTAACCACAAGAGATCCATCGACCAGAAGGGAATTCGGATTCTCTGGTTTTACCGTAGCATCTGTCACAAATTCTTTTGTTTTTCCATGAATGGTCAATTTGCCCTTAATTGTGTAGGTCTGATCCTTTTCTGGTTGTACCGATTCAATTTTTACAAGAATGTTTGTTGAATCTGGATATCCCAAAATTTCCTGAATATGAGAATCCCTGTTTGAATCCCCAGAAGTAATTTTCAAAAGAGGAATTTTCAGTTCAAAGGGAGATTTTAAAATGTAATGATTTCCCGAAACTTGGATGTTTGGGGTATCCATTTGAATTTCGTTACAAACACCCGTTACATTTTTAGTAGTATGTTCTACAAAAAACTCGATATTCTTTTTTGTAACTTCCGCTGCAAAAATACCATTCACAAATAAAAAACTAAAGATAAAACCAATTACTACACGAATCATATAATTTTCGTATCCCTCGGTATTAGACGGAAATTCCATTCAATTTCGAAAAAAGAATCAACTGAGTATTGAAATAGAATGATTCTAGTTCAATTAGAATAAAAGGTTAACGTCATTTAGGTGAAGAAACAGGAATGGAACCTTTCCATGTAGAAACACCACTCCCTTCAATGGGATAAGGTTTGCCTAAATACTTGGGTGGTGTGTCCCACTGGATGTCCCACCAAGCAAGAACCCTTGCCGAAAATTCTCGGAAGGAATAATAGGTTTCTTTTTTATATGTTCTTAAATTGCATTCGTAACCGTATAACTCAAGCTCTAACTCTCGTCCTAAATAAATAGCACGAGGTAAAAAGAAAGATTGGCTGACAAAGATGGCTTTTTTCACAAGAAAAACTTCTTTCGCGCGAATGAGAGTATCGAGTGTTCGGAACCCTGCATGATCCACAAAGATATCTTCCGGTTTCACTTTATGATTTAACATAAATTCCAACATGGGTCGAAGTTCGTTATAATCCGACTTACCATTGTCCCCGGAGAGTAAGATTTTTTTTACACGACCAGTCTGATACAAATCCAATCCACAAGCCAAACGATCCATAAGAATGGGTGAGGGAGTTTTTCCATAGACAGCGGCACCAGGAACAATCGCCACTTCTGCTTCAGGGATTTCCGTCGGCTGGTTGGAATGAACCGAAGTCTGATAGACATACCAAAACCGCAAGTTGGTTGCCAATGCGACAAAACACAAGAAACCCAAAACCAGAATCATTCCAAGAAATAGGGATTTCCACTTGACCCTTGAGAGGAATCGGAAGGTTATATTTATGTAGGACACGCGGCTCGTCATGAAGAAAAAAATTAAAGAGATTACGTCTGTTTTTTCACAGGACAATCCGAAAATCAAGAAACAGATTGATAAGGTGAAAGAAAAAGGTCACCAACGGATGACCATTCTTGTCATTCCTCACGGATACGATAGTTCTTTCCACTTCCAAATTTCTCATTTTACCATTCTATTTTTTTTGGCACTGACTGTAGGTCTACTCAGTCTTGCCATCTTTGGGATCGTTGGTTCTAGCACCACCCAAAGCCAAATCAACCAACTCTCAAAAATTTACGGAACTTATTTTGATACGTATATCACTCATGCCAATCAATTGGAAGAAATGAAAGAAGAGTATTCCAAACTAAATGATAGTATGTTAGAACTTTTTACCCTGATTGATGGACAAGATGATGAACTTTTAAAAATTCCTGCTGAAGATTTTATCGAAACTGCAGCAATCGAATCCCTCCAAAAAGAAGAAAAAGAAGACAAACAATTAGATGTTGGTCGTAAGTACTTAAGCGAAATTTATGACCTTCGCCAATTAAAACACCGAATGGACAATTACCAACGTTTGGTGGAAGCAAATTACCAATTTTTATACCAACGTTCCGACATTTTATCCAGGTCACCTCTGTTTAACCCGATGTATTCTTATAACTTAACATCTCCTTTTGGGATGAGAAAGTCACCTACCACTGGTTATTGGGAATACCATGATGGTTTGGATATGGCAAATGCCACTGGCACTCCTATTTATGCTTCCGCGCCGGGACGAGTGGTTCGTGTTACTTATTCCAACGTAGGATATGGACATCACGTCATCATCCAACATGACTTCGGCTTTAGCACGTTATATGGACACTGCTCCAGAATCTATGTACGAAATGGACAGGAAGTCAAAGCCGGCGAACAAATTGCAGAAGTGGGAGCCACTGGAAACGTGACTGGCCCACACTTACATTACGAAATATTCATCTCCGAAGAAGGAAAAACAGATCCAGAACAATACATGCAAGCCGGAGTTTACTGATTGCCTAAGAAAGAAAATCCTGCCAAACGAGTCGCGGAACTTCGAAAAGAGATCAAAAAACATAACGATCTCTATTATAAAAACAACACTCCTAAAATTTCAGACAAAGAGTATGATCTTTTAGTGAAAGAGTTACAAACTCTTGAAAAAGCGAACCCAGACTTGGTAGTCGCATCTTCACCTACATTACAAGTAGGGTCAGATCTCTCTCCACAATTTAGCAAATTCAAACACAAAGTTCCTGTTTTATCTTTAGAGAATACATACAATGAAACAGAACTCTCGGAATGGTTAGAAAAAACAGGAATTGATGAACTATATTCCCTTGAATGGAAAATTGATGGCGCCTCCATCTTGTTATACTATGAAAATGGAAAACTCACTCATTGTGTGACAAGGGGATCCGGCGGGATCGGAGACATTGTTACTGAAAATGTCAAAACTATTGAATCCATTCCACAAACACTTTCGACACCTTTAAACCTATCGGTGCGAGGGGAAATTTTTATGACCTTCGCTGATTTTGAAGAATTCAACGAAGAATATGGCGGAAAGTTTGCCAATCCTAGAAATTTAGCAGCAGGTTCTATCAAACAAAAAGACCCACAAGACGTCGCCAAACGTCCGCTAAGAATCTACGTTTACGATGCCTATTTTTCTTCTTCGAGAAAAGGATTTAACAAACATAAAGACATCATCACTTTATTAAAAAAAGAAAAGTTCCCACTGGCACCTGATACCAACGTCATCTCAGGAAAAACCCTTCTCAAAGAGATTGAATCCTTCCGTAAGAAAAAAGATAAAATGCCATTCCCTGTGGATGGACTTGTGATCAAACTGGATGACCTCAACCTGCGTGAAAGTTTGGGAGAAACAAGCCAGTCACCGCGGTGGGCTCGCGCATTTAAGTTTGATGCCTTACTCAAAGAAACCACCATCGAAGAAATTGATTTTGCCATTGGCCGAACAGGTAAAATCACACCGAGGGCAAAGGTCACACCTATTTCACTTGCCGGAACAACTGTCACTTACGCCACCTTACACAACCAAGACTATATCGACCAACTGGGTGCAGGCATTGGGGCAAAAGTTCTTATCTCAAAACGCGGCGAAATCATTCCCGCTGTTGAAAAAGTTACCGTTCCTCCCAAATCAGTTTTTGTATTACCAAAAGAATGCCCAGCTTGTAAAACTAAACTAACAAAGGTAGACGACTCCGTTGATTTTTTCTGCACCAATCGCAATTGTCCAGAACGCAAACTAAACCAACTGATTTTCTTTTGTTCCAAAAAACAAATGAACATCGAAGGCCTAGGTGAAAGACAAATTCAAATTTTCTTTGAAAAAGGTTGGGTCAAAGACATTCCCGATTTATATACCTTAAACAAATACAAAGACACCATACTCGAGTTAGATGGATTTGGTGAAAAATCCGTTAAAATTATTTTTGATGCCATAGAAAAATCCAAAGAAAAAGATTTTCGTTTCACTCTACCTTCTATCGGGCTAAACGAAGTTGGTCCTAAAGTCACAGAAATTCTTATCGAACATGGATTTGACTCTTGGGAAAAACTTGTTACGCTTTCCAAATCCAAAAATGCCGAAGAAGAACTAACCTCCATCCACGGAATTGGCCCAAGAACAGTTGATGCCTTACTTGCCCATCTAAAAGACAAAGAAACTTTAAAACTTGTTAACACTCTTATCAAACTCGGACTTAAATTCCAAGCGGACGAAACGGAAAAAAGCGACATACAACCGTTTGTTGGCCAAAGTTGGTGTGTGACTGGAAGTTTCGAAAACTTCCAACCTCGCGACGTCGCGATGGATCTCATCACTAAACACGGTGGCAAAAAAGTCTCCGGAGTCTCTTCCAAAACAACCCACCTACTCTATGGTCCTGGTGCCGGATCTAAATTAGAAAAAGCAACTGAACTCGGTGTGACCTTGGTATCGGAATCTGAATTTTTAAAATTATTAAAAAAAGAAGGGATAACATTGCCGTAAAAGTATTCCTATTTTGACTCGCGAGTTTGCGCCATCCATAGTTACCCATAAGTGACACCTCGTCGCTTGGTGAATAGGAATATATTCTTTAATTCTCTGAGCGCGTATAATTCGTTAGATGATTGGTATTAGATTATATAACGACCTTGACTTGCCCAAGTCGAAATAAAAAGACATTGTTTGTTATTTTTCATTTTTGATATTATAAAAATTTCTTAGCATCGCTATCGAAAGTTGAATCAAGATTTTCAACTATTTGCTCTATTAGATTTTAAGCTTGAGAACAAAACATTATTCACTTCAATAATTTCCTGACCTTAAGCATTCATGATGATAATTCGTTTAAAATTGAAATTGACTAAACATTTTTTTCTGATAAGAATAATGCGATGAAGACCCCAGCAATTTTTTTAATCTTGTTATTCTCGCTTTTATTATGCAACCAACCGCAATCAAACAAAGTTGAAAATATTAAAAATTATGAAATTGATGTAAAATTATTAATAAATTATATTAAGAAAGATAACCTATCCGAATCTGATACATTTTCAAATTTTACCAGAAAAGAAGTCTTTGAAGTTGCAAAAATATGTATGAAAAATGGAATATTTGATTATCCACCAAATGATTCTTTGAAGTTTCTTCCCAGTGGAATTCTGAGAGTAGAAGAAGTGGATTCAGATGATAAATTGTTGAAATGGGAGGAAAAAGAATATTCCATTAGAGTCATAAATTTAGATAACATAGAAAACAATTTCGGATTTAAAGCCATTTCTGATGTTAATTTTTTAAAAGTAGAATCTGGAGGAAATTTTTTAGAGTTTGAAATAGAAATATTAGATCATCCTTCTAAGAAAGTATTTTTCGAGTCTTCAGTATTTTGTTCGGTTACCGGTATTGAACGTTGGAAGTGAGAGTTTATGCAGTGCCACATAACGAAATAACGGAGAGAACATTCCCCGACCTTTCGTTAATATTTTTGTTATATACAATACCAAATTTCTCACGAATGTAATTCAATCGATAATATCGTTTTCCCATTGCAAACCAGTCGTCTGAAATTCTGTATCTAAAGGAAATGTAAGATTGAACTTTTCTTTAAGAGTTTTTATTAATTCTTCAGGTGATTTGATAATCGATTTATTGGCTAAACCATACCTATCCCTTTCAGATAATTCCCTATTTACAAGTGTGAGTCTTTTTCCGTCGTCTCCCGCTCGTGCCACGATCAAACGATCTTTAAAATGCGATTTCGGATGATTGCTAGTGTACCAGTTGGCAAGTACACGATCAATTTCAGGCATCTCCTCTAATGTAAATTCACATACATCGACCCATCCATGCGGAAAAAGAACTTGATGGAAATATTTATTACTTTCATATACAATTCTTCTTGTTTCGTGGTTGGTTTTCTGTTCAGTATTTTTAATTAATTGTATTGCTGATGTTAGTGATACTCCACCAACTCCAACATCAGTGAACCATGAAGTTCCGGAAAGTTCTACTCTTAGAAAAACATGGGTTCGAGGAGGAATAAAATCTCTAGGTTTATCTAAACGAACTCTAGCACTAATAGGAGTTACTTCAAATCCTAATTTATTTAGAACACTCAAAAAAAGTCCATTTTGTTCAAAGCAATAACCGCCGCGTTTCTGAATTATTAATTTCTCAAAAACTGCATCTAAACTAATATCAATATTTTTTCCTAACAAAATATCCAAGTTTTCGAAAGGGATATTACGAACGTGTGCCAAAGTGATATCGTTAAGCAAATCTAGTGAAGGAACACGTGAGCCACCATATCCAATGCGATCAAAATAAGTATCTAGAAATTTTTTATCATTCAAAAGTCAGTTCCTAATTTTTTTCATTGTTTAACTTTGTCGTTATTAAGATTTTCGCAAGGAATATAATGGCTCCAAGTGGAAATGAGATAATAAGTTTCCAGTTTTCAAGAAAATTAGTTTTTTTAACAGATAGCGGGTTTAACGTCATACTAATAAATTGATACTGCTCTAGGAGTTCTGATGAATTCCAATCGTAAGTAATTCCGAAAACAAAGAGAAAAATCAAAAAGTAATATTTCTTTTCCGAAGAATATTTTGAATATATCAGCGTTATATACGCAGCTGTCCAAATTATAAGTGTAAACAATATATAACCAATGATTAAATAATTACTCGAAGTTAGGTTTTCAGTTTTTAATTTATCTTTTAAAATAATTTCTGAAATTGATAACTTTATATTAGTGAATTCGAAACCAGCAATTTCTAATTTGCCCTTGTTGTTTTTTCCGATAGTAATTGAACAATAGGTAGATTCTCCATTTTTGTTCTCCAGAAGAAACTGTAAACTTTTCCCTTCTTTTAGTCCGACACTTTCAAGATTATAGTTTTCATCTTTTAAAAACAAAGTAACTTTAGGAATTGCGTTGTTTACTGTATCATAGAATTCCTTTTCATTTAATACCTTGAGAATTGAATTTTTATCACCAATATTAGAGTTTAAAACTTTATATATTTGATTGATATCTTTGGATTTTACATTTTTAATAAAAGTTTCTAAAAATACGATTTCAGATGAATCTAGTTTATTTTCTGGTTCTTTTATCAAGTAACCGTTTAAGATTATATATATTGTGAATGCAATTGAGAAGGTAAGAAATCCTAAAGGTAGAAATTTAATGTAAGATAGTAGTTTTTGCTTCATTTATGTGCTGTCCCATGTTAATATTATAATTGTTTAGGTGCAATGGTGATGATCCTACATCCTTTACACAAAGGGTACGAATCCACAATTGACTTGAAATTATTTTTCATACCTTCAGCGCTTGAGCCATAAAAATATAGAGCCGTTTCTCTTTCACCTTGCCAGTAACTTTCCATTTTTCCAAGATCACTGATACTAATATTTAATTTTTCAATTAAGTCATTTATATCCGAATTTTCATAAACTTCTTTAGGAAGATTAATTCCATCAAGGTAGATGGCTACGCCTTCCTTTTTACCGAATTCTATTTGTTTAGAATTTGAATCATCCTGTATATGAAGGATTGAGGATTTTGGCGCACCAAGTTCTTCTAATTTACTAATCAAAAATGGTATACCATCTTCTAAGTTATAAAGCAATATCTCAACATCAATGTGGGCGATTTCTCCAGTAGTAAGTTGCATAGTTCCACCACCATCAACTTCCCCATATTTTAAAGATTTTAAGGCGTCATCAAGAGGATCTTCGTATATATCTCCTCTATCAATTGGCATAAGCAAATGATTTAATTGAGCTGTAACATAAACTGCTTTTTGTTTTGGTTTCCCAAGTTTAAATATATTTGAAAAAATTCCCACAATTCGATTCCTTATATTTGATTTTAAAATTTAGTTTTGGCAATGTCGCATAACAAAATGGCCCACTTGCTGATTCTCGCCATTGCGCCCTAACGCAGCAAGTAGTCAAAACTATTGATTTTCAATATTTATATTTTCAATATAACAAATATTATACTTTCATTAAAACAAGTAAACCAAATAAAGTTATTATAGATATAATTAATAGAATTAAGCTAAGAGAATAATTATAAAGTTCTTTAATATCAATTTCCTTATTCATTAAGTAATCATAACCAATTAAAGTAAATGTACTTCCTAGAAATATTCCGATAGCAAATCCACTAAAAAGATAAATCAAAGTTGAAGGGTCACTTGAATTACTTTCTCCTAAAAATATAAAACCTGAAACAAATGATAATATTAATGCTAACAAAAATACACTAAATAGTATCAAAGGATAATGCCACCAATTGAGACTATAATTTCGTTTTAATAACTTTGGTATTTTACTAAAAGAAAAGAAACTACATCCCAGGATTATCGGCAATATAATTAAACGAATAGGAATAGCAGATATATGAACAATACCTAAAGCTAAAAAATAAAACAAAATGAAAACAATTAACGTTAGAATCACCAACAAGGATAATCGAATAAATATTAATTGAATGATCGAATTTAAAATTAAGCCTAGTTTTTCTTTTATTTTCATTTTAAAAATTCCGCATAACGAACTTTGCTATCCGACGTATGCAGGCCGTAAAAGCCGAAGCTAAGCAGTTTGTTTCTATTATATGATGATTTCAAAAGATACCATATAATTTGATTTAATCTGGGTAATATCCTTCAATTCTACAGATAACTTTAGCAGGGTTAATTTCCGAAAATGTGTTTGTTGAAAAATTTATCGTCCAGGCCTTATAAGGTGAATGATAATAATGTTCTGTTCCAATCTGTTTTATATTTGCAGAATTGATTAATGCTAGTGGAACATAGCCTGAATTTTCATCTTCGCAAATGCTACCGTATTCATATATATTGTATCCAACTCCATTTACAGGTTGGGATATTTTAATTTGATCAGTAACTAACCATCTAGGTTCGATTGAACCTGTATCAATATGCTTTGTAAGAACTAAGTAGTATGCATTTTCCTTTTTCAAATATTCCATGCCATAATCATAATGTTCAGGTATAAGCTTGCCGGATGCTACCATTATGTGTTCGGCCAATTTTCGAATTTTAATCCCAGAAAATCATTAGAGTCAATTTTTGATTTCGGGAGAGAATAGGGATTTAACCTAATGCTTAATACATATCCCGTAATTTCTTTATAACTAATTTTATCAAAATTATTTAGAAGATCGTTTTGCGGATATTTCCCTTTCAATCTTTCTTCTAAGATTACTTCTGTATCATAAGGTAAAGTCGCAATTTTAGCCGAAGTAAGACCGGGTTTTTCGTAAACTTCTAGGCCATTAATATCGAGAGTAAATCTTTTTTCTTTTGTTACTGTTATTTGCTTTTGGCAATAAATTGAACTTATCAGAACTAAAACCCAAAACAGTGAATTTATTAAAGCTCTATTCATAATTTATTGTTATTTGTTTTTCTTTTGCCCAATTTAAAAATTTAGGGAAAGCCATGTATGCTCTGCTAAAATAGTAAAATATGATTAAGCTAATAAAAATTAAGCCAAAATTTGTTTCTTTCTGAAAAATTGAGAAACCAATATTAAATGCAAATAGAGAAAACTGAAAAAAGAAAATTCCATAAAAGGAAATTTTTTGTAATGGAATGCTCTTATTATAGTTAATGTTTAAATAAGCAAAAATATAAAGAAATGAAAATGGTATAAAAAAGAATACCTCTATTAAGTTCTCTATATTCATTTCTTTCTTTGCAAATAAAGTTAAAAATGCACTCAAAAAAAGCAAAGCACTTAGCAGGCTTAAAGTTTTTTTAAAGTTAATAATATGTGGAATAGAAGATCCACCTATTATATTCTTCACTTCATTGACGGAATATTCGTTTTTTAAAGTATTAATAATTGATTTTTTAGATATTCCCTTGTAGAGAAGATCATTTATTGCAAACTCTAGTGCTTTTTCGTCCATTTTAACAATATTAAATCTAATTATATAAATAGATAAAGTATAAAATTTTGCAGTTATACGTAGTAAACAGTCGTTAAATTAGTGCATAACCCTTCTATATTATCTATTCTATAATAATTATCATATTTTTTTCTTTTTCAGATTGATCCGAATTGTCTTCCTTTTCAAACCAATTTATATGATTTATTCTAACTTTGTGAAAGCGAACTACTGGATTGTCATTTTTAGAAAGATAGATTCTGAAATTATCATTAGGAAAGTCTCTTTCAAGTTTTTGTTTCCACATTTCAGAAATATGTTTTCCTAAATTCCAAGCGTCTTTGTAATCAGAATGTTCAGTATCCCAGAATGGTTCATCGGGTAAGTCTGCAGAATGGTTAAATAAATCAAGAATATGTAAGTGATTTATAAAACATTCCGCTTCAATAGGATCTTTTGGGAGTTTATCTATCTTTGAGTATTCACTTTTAATAAAAATCATTCCATTTCTATCTATAAATTCAGGCCAAAAGTATTCAGATACAGTTTTGTATACCCAAGCTACTTGAGCGTTATCATTTGGAACAATACCTTCAAATCCCTTCGAAATTCGTTTTTGAGCCTTAGTTAAAATTTCTTTGTAATCTTCTTTAAACATTGCTGAGGTTGTTTTGTCAACTTCAGCTGCAAGATGCTGGATTGTGATGTATTCAGAAGGATGTTGAATGCTCAACCTATTAGTATCACTAAAACGAACAAAAAGTTCAAATAGAATGATTGCTTCTTCTTCAGTTATCTCCAAAGAATATTTTTTCATAATTTCCTTTATCCAATTTAAAATCAGCGTTATTTGAAATATTCAGAAAATACCCAAATTTGATTTATTGAAAATAAATACTAATAGAAATGCAGTAAGAAAAGTTGATATTAGGCAGTACAATCTCCATTTTTTATTCTCGTAGAATACTGGTTCATTATACGATTCTTCTTTAAAGTTATAGTAACCTAATTCCTCAATATTTATCACTTTTATAGGAATAAATTTTCCGATATCAGATTCGAATGTTAGGTGATCGTAAAGAACGGAACATTCAAATTCGCATTCTTTACACATTCTATTTTCATTATCACTATTCAAGTATAGACAGTATTGTCCGGGAAAATAAATGAAATTTTCGCCACTGCTAGAAACTTTCTTTTTATCAGTTATATTCCACAATATAATGAGAAAAGTTATAATGAATGGCATGAGAATAAGTAAGGTTTTCACTACAATTTCTCGAATACGAAATAAGATTTTTTCTCTATTTTTTTCTATCATTTGATCTATCTAAAAAGTGAACATAACATTCAAGATTTATTTCTTACGTTTCGCATAACAAACTATGCTACTCGAAGTTTTTGAGAATTCTGTCGAAAATATATTTAAACAAAACATTCTCGTCTTCAACTTGATTTCTTGGAATAAAGAACACTTCCCCCATATCAAAGAAAATAACAATAGACGGACCTATTAAGGAAACTTTATTTATCTTTTTCCATTCTATTTTGAATTCTGCCCCAGGTTTCGCAGATTGAAAATTTTCATTCGTGAGAGAGATTAGATGTTTGACGTCACCTTCTCTTTGAATGAATGATCCCCTTTCTTTTGCGAAGAAATAAATTTTAAGTAAGCGTAATAGTATAATACAAGTTAGAAACGTTATTGAATAAAGCAAAGAGCCCAGAAAATAATACATCAAAAGACCAGTAACGATACTAAAAACTATGAATAAATAGAATCTTGGAGATAGAACAGATATTAATAAATGTGTGAACACATAATCCTTTGCATTATATCTTATCTCAAATTTCATAAATTCCCTTTGTTAGTTTACTTTTAGCTTTCATCTAAAATTCTTTGATATTTCTGCACATTTTAATAACCATTGATTTTTTTGCTCTTGGTCACAATGTTTAAGACCAGATTTATAATATCTATTTACTCTTTTAAATCCGCAATATCTGAATAAACCATATTTGATCGCGAGCCAGCCAGGATCAAAGTAAGCAACAATAGATGGCGCATCAAGAGTGTAAAAACAGGAAATTTTCTTATTTTTCATCAATCCTTCAGGAAACAAAGCTCCTTTCTTTTTATTTTTGAAAGAATATATGAAATCGGATGCGAAAACTCGATCAATGAAGCCTTTTAAAATAGCTGGAAAACCATGCCACCAGACCGGATAAATAAAAATCAGATGGTCTGCTTCATTAATCAGATTTCTATATTTAAGAGTATATTTATCATTACAAATATCTCTTCTCCGATTATAATCATCCACCACAAGAACTGGGTTGAATTTATCTGAATATAAATCGATCAGTGATACGATTTCCGATTTTTCTATTAAAGAGTTCAGAATGCTATCAAGGACAGCTTTGGTAAAGCTTTTAGGATTGGAGTGTGAATAAATTATTAAATTCTTCATTTTTTTTCTTAAATAAGACTGGGATTGATTTCGTATAACGAATTAGTGTAAACGACGTTTCTCGACCCTGAGTCCCAACGGGACGTTAGGGACTGACATGTAGCTTGCGTATGCGAGCGAATGCCAGAAGGGGAATGTTCCTCAGACCGAGCGAGGGCGCAAGTCCCGAAGCGAAGTGAGTAGACGCTGTTATGCGACATGTTTGCTTTTATTGATAAGTATATTGTAACTCAAGAATTTTTAATATCTTTTTATCAAGAGTCCAAAGTTTTAAATTTCTCATTTTAGTTTCGTAGATTAAGATAGAATCAATAATTCCGATACCATATTCAAAGTGTTTTTTTTCAAAGGAGAGGCTTCCGGCTTTGATGAAGGCTCCGTTAGAGAAAACATTATTTAAATTATCCCAATAATCTAAAACAAACTCGTGCTCAGTTTTATTTTTGCAACCTTGTAAAATCTCGCCAAAAACAACTTCATGGGCAATAACCTCAGAAGCTTCAATAAGTCCTGTTAATTTAGAAAAGTAGGGTTCTTTTCCTCTGAAAAATTCAATCCAAATGGAAGTATCTACTAAAATCATTGTAATCTATTAATTTTCCTAACTTTTTCAGCTGAGAAATTGGTAACAAATTCAAGTGGTTTCTTTCTTAATTTTTCATTCAGTTTTTTAACTTTAGCAAGCTTAACCCATTCAGAAAGAGCCTTTTGTAGAGAATCTGTAATATTTTTACCTTCAGTATATTTTTGAACTTCTGTAATTAAATCATCAGGGAGAATTGCAGTTACTTTCATACGATTTATTATACGATATAGTATCGTATTTGTCAAAATCTTTTTTTATCATTTATTTAAAGTTTTGCAAACATGTCGCATAACGAACTAGACTAACCGACGTAGGCTGGCCCTGAGTCCCGGACGGGACGTTAGGGATTGGCACGACGCTTGCATAAGCAAGAGGAGTGACAAAAGCCTATGTGTCGTAGACCGAGCGAGGGCGTAAGTCCCGAAGCGAAGCGGTTAGTTGCTGTTATGTGCAGTGTGGTATTTATTAAGATTAATTCTTTTTCAATTGAATATGATTATATCGCAGGATATGGTAAATAAAGAAAGAGTATAGTTATGTCGACTACAAACATTCTCTGTAAAAAAAGCATCCAATAAATATGAATAATGTATATGGATTTAAGATGCCAATAGATACTACTGTAAGGATTATTTTGAAATTGATTAAATCATGCGTTCGTTTATTAATCCATAGTAGTAGAATAGGTAAGTAAGAGAATGCTAAAAATATAGTAAGTAGCATATGGCCGTATTGTTCTGTTTGGTTTCCATATAATATTTCACTCTTAAAACAAGTAAAGACGATATTTACTGCTAAAAAACCGAAACCTAATAATAGGTAAGCAAATAATATTGCAATGAAGTATTCTTTTATTTTTTTTAGATAGTTCGATTTAAAATTGAGAGGGTTGATAAGTTTCATGCTTAATTGAAACGAATGGATTAAGATTCTTTCAAAGTTGAATTTATGAATAGTCCGTGTAATTCTTTTATGAATATATCAGAGAATTTGTTTTCTCATACTATTAAAAAGTGAATCTATTTTATCTATCAAGTAATTACGTAGAACTTATTTTTAATATTAATGAATAATATTTTACCACATTGCGTATAACGAACTAGTGGAGACGACGTTTCTCGTAGCTGAGCCTACGTAGTAGGCGTTAGCGTCGGCGCGTCTTCTTGCGGAGCGAGAAGCGTGACGGAGAGAAATGTGCCGCAGGCCAAGCGAGGCCGCAAGTGCCGAAGCGCAGCGTTTCCACGTTGTTATACGCTGGGCCGTTTCTTTAGGTAATAAATTGCTAAAATTAATTCTAATATCAGATAAGAAATGATAAATAAAAATAGAATTTTTCTTTTTAGTTGAAAAAGTTCTTGGTCTAAATTCTCAATTTTTTTTGCTTCAATATAAAAGATTTTAAACTTTGTTATCGGTACAATTTGGAATAAAATATTATTTATCTCTCTTTGTATTTGAAAGTTTTTTAGGTAATCTTCTTCATTAATAATTTCACTAGAGATAGCTTTTGCTTTATTTCTGAAATTTAAGCTTCCGTTTTGATAGATTAATGAATTGTTGAAGCTTCTAATAAAGAAAGCACCATTGTTGTTATAATTGTTATTATCGATTAAATCTGAAGGATAAATTACAGCAGAATAGATTATATTTTCGTTCTTTTTGAGGATGAGAAAACTATCATTTTGAAGTATGTTCTCGAGACTAATGTATGCAGATTTTTCACTTTTTTCGTTTTTGAACTTTAGAGCTGAATCTTTTACAGTATGTTTTAGTTCATATAATTTTTTACTTAAATTTTCTATAGTATTTTTAGTTTCTAAATATAGGTCTAAATGCTCTCTGGAAATTAGCTTTTTACTATTGAGAATATCAGGAGAAAGTATTTCTGATTGTAAATGCGGAATTCCATCTCTTATTAAGAACGTTTGACTAAGCACGAAATAATCATGAAAATCTTTATTTAGCGATTGAATCTTATCGATTTCTTGATGGTATTTATCGAATTTTTGTTCAATTGATTTTGCGGCGAGTTTTGCAAAAACAAGTTCATTGGATCTTATTGATAGTTTAATTGTTCGCTCGATGAAATAATCTACGGAAAAATATAAAAGCAAAAATACGATTAATATTGTGGTGCTTATTATATTGAAGTTTTTTTTCATTTAATTTAATTAGTTACGGCCTTGCGTATAACAAGTAAATATTCGTGTTTCGTTTAGCCACATCCCCTCCTCCAAAATTCCGAGAATTTACCTTCTCCCAGAGAAAAATTTCAAAACCACCAATCCTCTCGTTTAAGGAAATTTTATTCTTGACATGCAGGTAAATACCTGCATAATATCAAATATGCCCAAAGAATTGGAGGGAGCTGATCAGGTATTTAAGGCAATGGCTGACCCGAACCGTAGAAAGGTTCTCGATCTCCTTTATGCTAACAATGGTCAGACTCTGACCTCACTGTGTGAACAATTAGACATGCAAAGGCAATCGGCAACCCAACATATAGAAATCCTCATTAAAGCCAACTTGGTAACTGTTGTTTGGAAGGGACGAGAAAAACTTCACTTCATCAACCCTGTTCCAATTTACGAGGTATATGCACGTTGGGTTCGAAAATTTGAAGAGAATCGTTTAGGTTTTTTACACGACTTAAAAACACAACTTGAAGGAGAAGATCATGGAACCAAATAACTTTGTTTATGTTACTTTTATACTCAGCACACCGGAGAAGGTATGGAATGCACTCATTGATCCTGAGGTGACATCCAAGTATTGGCTTGATCCGTTAGCAAAAAATCCAGCTCATATTAATGTTTCAGAATGGACGGTTGGTTCCGTATGGAAACATATAAGAATGGATGATGAAAAAACAACCGATATCATCGGTAAAGTTTTGGAAATCACAGCTCCAAAGAAATTAGTTTTATCTTGGTCAAGACCAACAGAATTCAATGATGAATCAAAACATTCTCGAGTTACATTCGATATAGAACCTTATGCAGATGGACTTGTTCGTTTGGTTGTCACACATGAGGATCTAGACCCACAGATGTTAAAAGGAATTTCTAGTGGTTGGCCAAGTGTTCTTTCGAATCTCAAAACATTCTTGGAATCGGGCCGACCGTTGGCAGGCCATATTTCAATTTCTTAATAAATAAATTTAACGAAGATTCTGTGCAAATTTAAACCAAAGTTCGGAGGATGATATGATTGGTGATAGCGGGAATGCCAAATTCATAAGATTCGCTGATTCCTCTGGGCACCTCGAATTCGTTAGTTGATTGACATCGCCTTCTAAAACCGACCGCGCTATCCGCTCCAATCTTTCCAATCTCCTATTTGATCAAAATAAATCCTTTACGGAAAGGATTTCCGCTCCTATCGCTGGCGCGGAGGGTTTGGTTTGGGAACAATTATTTGTTAGGAATTTTTTTCTAAAGGATAAAAAATAAGCTTAAAACCAAGATTAATTCTGACAGTCGATCCCGCTTGCAACTGACGTTTAACCTGACGAACATATTATTCGCTATTATAGTTTTGGCGAGACTCGCCACGAAATGCTTTATTTGGAATTCCCTGCTCTCTTAATAATAAAATCTGCATCCTCAACGCCATCCTTATATTTTAGAGTTTTTTCTAGATTATTTTTCTTTAACAAATCAAGAAATTTCTCTAAGTAATATGCTGATTTTTTCAATTCACCTGTCCTATAATAACTAATTCCAATAAAATAATTATAAGCTATCAATTGCTTATCATCTTCCTTACCTCTAATTAATTCTAAAGCTTTATCTAAATATTTTATCGCTTTTTCATACTTCTTAAGCTCATAATACATTTTACCAGCTTCCCCCCACGCAGTATAATCTTCAGTGTGCTGTTTTAAAAACTCTAATGCGTATTCCAATGCTTCTTTAAGGTCACCCTTTAAATAATAAGAAGCACTCAATGTATTTATTGCGGCGTCATTTTTTTTATCTATCTTAAATGCTTCTTTGGCATATTTAATGGCATCATCAAATTTTTTATTCATAAAATTAATATGAGCTCGCTCAGATAGCAACAATGACCATGACCTAATTGTAGTCTTATCTTTATCATTTAATTCATAAGCTTTCCTTGCCAGCTCATATGCTTGTTGCCATTTTTCTTCATTCTTTTCAAAAAACTCATCTGAAAGTCTTTCTGCTTCTTTTGCCATTGCTACCGGATCATTTGAATCAAATTCAATCTTTTTTTCTTTAAAGCAATAATTCATTAATCCAAAGAATAAAAATACAAAAAACAATTTTTTAAACTGAATATTACGTGTCATGTTTACCATTATTATTTACTCTTTATTGTTGTGTTATTACTGGCAAATGTCTTACCTTTTTCTTTTTTGATTGTAATACAAGTTGAACCTATATCAGTTGCGCTACTGCAACCAGTTACACTGACCCCCTCTTTAGAAACTCCTTCACCAATCTTTGTTTCTTTCAATTTGTTATTCATTTTGTTGGATTCATTCAGACCCACTTTTGATAATAAAACTTCATTTTTCCAAGTAAAAATTGATATTTATTAAAAGATTTGTTTATTATACGCTTAATTATCTATAAAAATGAGATTTATACGAACTACAGGTAAACATTGAAAATGTAAGGGTCAGCTACTTATTGTCAAAAGTATAACACCAAGCAAATAATTCTGCGATTTTTAAGCCAATTTCTGGATGTAATTTTCTGAATTGAGCAATTGCCATTCTTCCCATTTCCGTAGTATTATTGGCTTTATCAAACGCATCTGTCTTATAGAAATCATGCTTTAGTGTTCTTATTTTAGCTAAATATTTACTTCCAAGATCCTTCCCATACTTTTGGATTAATAAATTTTCATCTATCGAAGGATGTATATTCTTACCCCAGCCAACATAAAGAGTCACTGCTTCTTCAAGTTCATTATTTTTAAATATCAAATTACGACTCCTCGATATTGTACTACATAATCAATCAATTCGGCAAATCATGGTTTGTTCTATAATATGGTTCTCTTTCCAGTTTCTATATTAATTGTAGTCATAGATGTAACATCACGGTTCTTTTTTAAAGTAGGATATTCATTTTTTTCTCACGTTGACGGTATTCGCATCATAAACAGGTATATTTATATTCCAATTTTCCAAAGTCATTTCAACAGTTTGGCGACCATTTTGCTTCGTCCAATTAGCAGTAGCTTTGTCACAACCATCAATACCAGACCGTTTGCTTTTCCCTTCAAAACCTTTCTCGTATTGCACCAATTACTTAATTTAAGGAACATCTTATTCGCTATTATTATTTTGCCGAGGTTCAGAAATGTACTTTTTGTTAGTGACTAAATAGGATTCAGCAATGCGTTTTTGCTCAATTAACATTGGCTCATTCCCGCACCTTGAAAGGAATGAGATAAAAGATCCTGCCGCATTTTCCACTTCTCCTAATTTAGAATAGCAGACTGCAATTGCATAAACGAGAGCGCAGGGATCCTTATAACCACCTTTTTCAAGGCCTTCAAGTAAATATGGTAACGAGTCATTATAATTATTTTCATTAAAATAAATCACCCCAAGATTTGCATAGTTTTCACCTTGGGAGTTATCAGCTTCAATAGCTTTTTTTATGTAAAGTTTTGTCATTTCTAAATTACCTAACTGTTGATAAGCAACGGATATCATGATTAAATACCCACTCTTTGATAAAGGATATTTATTCATTAAAAATTCAGAATAACCTATTGCTTCAGTATAATTTCCCTCATCAAAAAGTTGTTTTAGTTTCAATGCTTCAATTTCTCGCTCATCTTTTTTACAACTTACAATTGCCAATATCATCAGTATTGAGACTATTTTTAGTATTAATAAATGTATTCCCTTATCACTAATCTTCATTTTTTTACCTGATCTTTCCCGAGCTTTGGTTTCATTATATCATATAGGGTGAAATTATTTACAGTAAATTTGACAAGGCTCACGAGCCTTAGGATTCAAAAGCATTACTTATAAAACTCAATAAATTATATTTCAATCCAGCCTCAAACCAAATCACTGAATACGTATTGTCGACATTCCGACGACCAAAACAAAACCCTTTTTTGAAACTATTTAATCTAATAATGCCAAGATGAGACGTTGCTCCATCGTATGTATGATCTTTAACATAGTCCAAACAATAATTGCTAGTTGAACTTTCATATTTCTCAATCACATTTGAATTCTTTAATAAATAAAAACCAACATTTCTATTTTCCCTTCCCTGCTGGAATATTTCTGTCCTTCTGAAACAAGTTAAATTACATATGGAAAAATCTTCTGTATCTATATGCATGAATTTCAAAACATCTAAATTTAAGGATGAAATCTTAATTTTACAATAAATTAATAAGAACGTAAATATTAGCATTAAAATGAATACAAATGCAATCCTATTAATTATCTTTATATACATATCATTTTTTTGATTAAGAAGTCAATACTACACCTTGCATTAGAATATTCGAATTCCAATCGGTCAATGTTTGATAAACATGACATGCAGATTTTGAATCTTTGTATGTCAAAAGGAATGTGATTATCCAAACGCATTTTTTAACTCAACGGATACGTAAAATGAATCACCTCCTCTGGTAATCCTCCCGTTGCTCTATAAAAATCCAAAGCATAATCATCCACCAAATCTGCTTGGACAAATACTTCTTCTGCTCCCATCTTTTTACAATAAACATTAATCGCTTCGATAAGTGATTTGCCAATTCCTTGCCGTTGGTATTTGGTAAGGACAGCTAGGTCAAAAATGTAAACTAAAGGTTTTTCAGAATAATATTGACTAAGTGTATATGCAGTCAAACCACCAATCACTTGATTCTGAGAGATAGAAACAAAAACAAAAAAATCATCCCTATCCAATAAAGTTTGAAGATAATAAGAACTTGGCATTTGAAAGTTTTTCATTTCAAAGACATCTTCAAAGACTCGAATGAGCTCTATAAATTGACTTAATTCACTAGAAGACAGTTTTTTAATTTCTATATTATCCATATTCATCCTTTCAATTAAGAACCAGTGGAGACGACCTTCTCTGAACCTTAGGGACTGGCCACGTAACTTGTGTATCCAAGCAAGTGCCGTAGCGCATCGTTTACAAATTTTAAATTTTGATCTATCAAACTTTCAAATTTTTTTGATTGATTCAACATCCTTTTGGATAGAACCAAACATTTGGAGTTCCATTATCGTCAGTAATTTTTAACCAACCACTATATTTGTTTAATACTTTTGCGTTTGAACCGCAGTCTTGCTCATCATCAGAATATTCATTAACATTTACTTTAGCCCAATTTTCGCTAATCTGGCCGGTAAGTATAATTTCAAACTTTTGATTCTTTACCAATACAATTTTATTTCCATTTTTATCTGGTATAGACCTAAGATTTAAAGGAATTAGCGGATATAGATGTTTTTGATATTGTAGTAAAAAATTATTCCATAGAAAATATTTTAAATCGTTTTTGGTGAGATCACTTTTATTAAGCCAAATAGGAAAATTTATAGATTCTGATTTTATTTCATAAAAATTCTCTGATGTTGAATAGATGATAATTGCCAAACCGTCATAGGCAATCATTTCAGTTTTTACAAATGTTTTACTATTATTTATGGATAAAATTACGTTTGAGTTTAAAGAACTTATTTCTCCAATTATATTCTTTTTCGAATTGTAAACTTTTAATGCTAAATTTTCCGGAAAATGTAATCTTTCACCATGAGGATTTAGAGTTTTATGTATCAAAATACCTATTCCAGGTGATTTAAGGTCGCTTCCGTATATTGTCTTTGCCTGTGCAAAACAAAGATATAAGGAAATGATTAATGTAAAATATATACTTTTCATATATTTTTAAAAATGCCGTATAACGAACTTTATATAGGTAATGCCTATAAATGTCCCTGTTACTGGTGATTACTTCAATCGTTCCAGGACACCTTTTCGTTTCACAATATTTTTATAGTCCCATTGGATTTTTTTCGACTGGCTGAGCCAACGTTTCAGGTCTTTTTTCTTGATTTGACTAACATCTGTATATCGGGCTTCTGCTGCTTTAAAACTTCCTTCTGGTTCTAGTCCTTCTCCTTCAAAACTTTGGCCACTCCAAAACAAAAGACGAATACAAGTTTTTAATTTACTATAACCAACAATGGGATTCCCATCCAAAAACCAAACGGGATGAGCATGCCAAATTTTCTTTTCAGCTTTCGGTAAGTTTAAATTGATTTCCTGATACAGAAGATCACAAATTTCCTTATCTGTTGGTGATTGGGATTTATTATATGTTTCGATCTCTTTACTCATCTAGATACAACTCCCACCTTTTTTGCTGATACAAAATAAAATATAAAGTGTCCAAACCGATAGGGAAGTTCCCAAAAACGATTTGGACTTAACATTTATTTACAAACTTTCTTTAAAGTTGATACAACTTTTACATCAACATTAGGCCAAAGTTTACTCACGCCATCAGAACCTTTATGTAAATCATTACATTCAGCATTTAATTTACTAAGTCCCGATTGTAATCCCAGTGCCACTACATCAACCGTTCCAGTCACTTCGAGAACATCTTCTTTCCAAACAAAATTGACTGGCGCCGTTGTTTTAGCATTTCCGAATCTTAAATTCAGTTTTGCAGTTCCAGTTTCTCCTGTGCTAATGTCAGAAAAGGATCCAGAAATTTTTCCATTCCCTTTTACAGAGCCAAAAAAGAATTTTTTAATTTTTCCATCGCGATCAGGAACACCCGAATTAGCAGTAGAAGAATCAATTTGAAATTGAATTGATTTTACTGCACCAAACTTTGATTTGTCTTTTTGTTTGCCAGTTACCTTGATGGAATCAAACTTGCCTTTAACACCTGTTTTCTCTGTAAATTTGAACGCTGTCCACTCTAATGAGGTTTGGGATGGATCATATTCGTATGTGCAGTTTTCTTGTGCAATCAGTCCGGTGGAAAAATTGAGTGCGATTAGTACCAAAATGGAATAAAAAATTTTCATAGGAACCTCTGGTTGAAAATAGAAAATCTAGAACAAAGTTTTGTCAAGTGTAGTCTAAGGTTCGAATCGCAATTCACATGTTAAAATTTTTACGTTTGTTGGTATTTCATTTTAGGAACCAACTCTTCAAGGCAAAAGAAGAAAGTTTTGATCCAAGACTTTTTTCCCATGAAGATTTGGCAAAATCCGTTTTAGACTTTTTATCGGAGTCTTTGCACATCCATTCTGTCCCAAGTCAAATTATAGAAGGGTTTCGTTCCCTTAGAAGTAAATATAGAATCCTTTCCAATCAGAATTTTTATGAATTTCTTTTTGCAGCATCACACCAATACCAAATCCGCCTTAATATCGTCCAAAAAACATTACAAGACATAAAGTCTTTTATCTCCCAAGACTCACCATTTGTTTTTCAAACTCCCAGTGAAACTCATAACTTATCTGAATTTTACGCAATTATCAGTTACCAAACTTCTTCCTATTTAGTAAAACCTCTACATGGATTTGACAATGAAGGAGAATGGTATTCCGAAAAAGAATTAATGAAATTCATCGGAATCAAATCAAATAAAGATTCTGTAGATTGGATCATTGCCGAACCTACTTTTCCATTTACAACAAACAAAGAAGTTACCGGTTCCCATTCTGCTGTTAAAAATGCATTAAAACAAATTTCACATTTGATCCGAATGGAATCCAAAGATGTTTGGATTGTTTTTATTTACGGAATTGGAATTGGAATTTTATCTTTAGTTGTACCTGTTGCAACTTCCTCACTTGTTAATATTGTAGCCTTTGGAGTTTTAATCCAACCAGTTATCATATTAACATTGTTAGTTGTATTTTTCCTTGGATTTGCTGGGGCCATGCAAACCATCCAAATCTATGTTGTGGAAATCTTACAAAGACGTGTGTTTGTTAGAATTGCTACAGAGTTTGCTGTCAAATTTCCTAAAATCAGACAGGATGTTTTGGACAAACACCACAACCCAGAACTTGTGAATCGTTTTTTTGATACAATGACAATTCAAAAGTCCATTCATTCCTTATTAGTTGATGGTTTATCCGTAGTTCTAACTACAGTCATTGGTTTTGTTCTGATTTCCTTTTATCACCCTATCTTTATCGTATTTTCTTTTCTCATTTTATTTATTGGTGGGTATTGGGTTACGTATCGATTAGGAAAACCAGCCGCAGAAAACTATATCAAAATTTCGAAAGAAAAATACAAAGTCGCGGCATGGCTAGAAGAAATATCCAGACATTCTGCCCTCTTCCATTCTACCTTTGGTTCCAATTTTGCTTTGGACAAAGCGGATTCCTTCATCAGAGATTATTTGTATGCTAGGAAAAAATACTTTTTTAATTATATCCGCCAAATCATTGGACTTGTTGGGATCCAAGCATTGGCAAGTGCCATCGTACTTGGGTTAGGTGGTTATTTAGTCATCCATAGACAACTTACCATTGGACAACTAGTAGCGGCCGAACTTGTCATTGCAAAAGTACTCAGTGATATATCCAAATTCGGCAAACAATTAGACAGTTTTTATAGTTTGATTGCGGCTGTTGATAAAATCAATTCCGTATTCCACTTACCAACAATTCCAGTCAAAACGGTAGAATTTGAAATTCCGGAAGGGCCAATCCAAGTGCAACTTTCTGGAATCAATTATTCTCTCACCAACGGTCACAAAATTTTTAACAAATTTGATTTAAAAGTAACACCTGGTAAATCCATCGGAATCTCATCTAACACACCGTATGATGCTCATATTTTATTAGATCTGATCTGTGGGATGCGAACACCAACATCCGGAATTGTTGAATACAACCACCAAAACATCCATGAAGTTTCTAAAGAACAGATTCATTCTTTTACTTTTTTGATTCGCGGAAATGAAATCTTCGAAGGAACCATTCTCGAAAACATTCGTGTGGGTAGAGAAGAAATCTCTCTAATCGAAATCAGACAACTTTTAGAAGAATTAGGTATTTGGGAAACCATCCAATCCCTCCCTAATGGAATCCATACCCCACTTTTGACATTTGGTCATCCCTTTGATACGATCCAAACCACTGTGATTTCTATCGCCCGGGCAATTCTTGGAAAACCAAAACTTTTGTTAATTGATGGGAACTTAGATCTTTTACCTCCACACCTACTTACTGCTTGTCTCAAAGTTTTGTTACAAAAAAATAGGAACTGGACTCTACTTGTTGTGTCAAAATCACCAAATCTTCTTTCACAAATGGATCAGATTTTGCGATTGGAAACAGATTCCCATTCCTTAAAGGTAAACTCTTAAGTTTGGTTGATAAAAACTGATATGTCACAAAAATGGAAACTTCATAAAAATTTACCTTCCTATCGTTTGGTACAAACAGCTTTGCCTGCACAAAGCCTTGCTTATCTACTTACCATCATTTTCTTTTTGAGTCTTCTCATTCTATTATACGTTCCTTGGCAACAAACTACGATGGGATTTGGAAGGGTTGTTGCTTATGCACCCCTAGACCGTCAACAAGTCATCGAATCTCCCATCAGTGGACGTGTTGTAAAATGGCATGTACACGAAGGAACAAGAGTCAAAAAGGGAGATCCAATCATTGATATTTCCGATAACGATCCAAATTTTATTAGTAGGATCCGGGAAGAAAAAAATGCACTTTTACAACGATTAGAAGCAGCAAGAGCCAGAGAAGATAACATTCGTTCGCGGATCATTAGTTTACGTTCTTCCCGAGGTAGTGCTGTGGATGCGGCAGACTCCAGAAGGATGATGGCAAAAGATCGAGTACGTGCCAGCGAACAAGCAGTAGATGCAGCAAAGGCTGCTTTAAAAACTGCCAATCTTAATTTAGATCGTCAAAAACAATTGTGGGAAAAAGGCCTCACGTCCAAACGAACATTGGAACTGGCAGAACTAGAACATACCAATGCAGAGACGGGTCTTGATCGCGCAAAAGCAACCTACGATGCAGCCATCAAAGAAGAAAGGGCTTTGTACAGCGATACGGGAAAAGTGGCCCAAGATGCAGAAGCATCCATCAATGATGCAAAAGCATCCTTAGCATCAGCACAATCCGAAGTGGCTCGTGTTTTGGAAGACCTTCCTAAACTCGAAGCTAGGTTATCTAGACAAGAAACCCAAGAAATATTTGCCCCTAGAGACGGAACCATCATGCGAATTTTGGTGAACCCTGACACCCAACAAGTAAAAGAAGGGGACGGGGTTGCAATTCTTGTTCCCGATGCGGAAGACAAAGCAGTAGAACTTTTTATCTCCGGCAACGATATACCACTCGTTGGTGAAGGAAGAAAGGTTCGATTACAATTCCAAGGATACCCTGTTTTACAAATCAGCGGTTGGCCTGAAACTGCTGTGGGAACTTTTGGTGGAACTGTTAAACTTGTTGATATTACTGACAATGGCTCTGGAAATTTCCGAGTGCTTGTCATTCCCGATAGAGATGATAGAAAATGGCCGTCTAGCCGTTATCTCAGACAAGGAGTAAGAGCCAAAGGTTGGATTTTTCTTAACCGTGTGAGTGTTGGTTATGAACTATGGAGAAGGTTTAACGACTTCCCACCAAACTTACCAATGGATGACCCAGAAATGAAATCATTGTTAGATGAAACTGGAAGTGGGGATAAGGTCAAATGATTCGTAGACTAAATCAATCCCTACTCGCGTTCCTTTGTCCTTTTGGAATGTTTTTTGCCTTTGTCATAGAGGCAGATCCAACACGTGATCCATTTGAATCCTTACATGGCCCAAACATATATTCTCAGGATTATATCAACCAACAACCTGGGGTACTCACGTTAGGTGAACTTTTGAAGTCCGTAGAGAAATCTTATCCATTAGTTCTTGCAGCAGAAAAACTTTTAACGGAAGCCGAGTACAACTATCTCGCAGCCGAAGGGGCCTTTGATTTACAATTTAAATCAATGGGAACCACAAAACCTATGGGTTATTATACAAACAATGCTGCAGATGCTGTATTTGAAAAACCAACACCACTTGGGGGAACTTCCTTTTTCGCTGGTTATCGGATTGGGCGTGGAACCTTTCCCGTTTATGATGGGAGGAGAGAAACAAACGATCATGGTGAAGTTCGGGCGGGTGCTATCTTTCCCCTGATGCGCAATCGAGAGATTGATAAAAACAGAGCCGATATCAAAAAGGCAGACCTTGACCGAAGACTGGCTGAACTCTCCATTCAAAAACTGAAAATCGAAGTTACGAAAGAGGCCACAAGAAGGTATTGGAAATGGGTGGCCAGTGGCCAAGAATATTTGGTCAACAAAGACTTGTTAGCAATAGCAAAAAACAGACAAGATCAAATTTCCCAACGTATTAAGTTAGGTGACATCCCAAAAATGGAAGGAACGGAAAATGACCGCGCCATTTTACAAAGAGAATCTCAATTTGTTTCTGCAGAACGAGAGATGCAAAAAGCTGCTATCGATTTATCTTTATTCTTACGTGCCCCCGATGGAAATTTAATCCTTCCGACAACGAACAGATTGCCCATTGGATTTCCGAAACCCATTGATTATAAAAAAGTGGAATTGGAAAAAAGTATCAAACTCGCTTGGAAATTCAGACCGGAACTACAAGACTTCGAATTCAAACGAGACAAAGTTCGAGTAGACCAGGACATGGGATACAATTCATTAAAACCGCAAGTGGATTTAGTGGTCGCAGGTTCCCAAGACTTTGGGCCAGGTTCTGTCACAAAGGCCAAACCGGAACTCGAAGCCTCTCTCATCCTGAACATTCCCATCCAAACCAAAAGGCCGAGAGGTCTTATTGGTGCCGCTGAAGCAAAGATTGCCCAACTGGATCAAGAATTACAATTTTCAAAAGACAAAATCAAAACGGAAGTCCAAGATTCCATATCTGAGGTGATTGCTTCAGCAAAACGCGTAACAGTGACTCAAAATGAAGTCGAACTTGCACGAAAATTAGAAGAGATGGAAAGAGAACGATTTGCACTAGGTGATTCCACTCTGCTATTCGTGAACATTCGTGAACAAACAAGCGCGGAAGCTGCAGTTCGAGAAATTAAGGCCTTGTACGATCACCATGTAGCCATTGCCCATTTCCAAGCTTCCACAGCTTCAATCCTACAAATTTCTCCATTTCCTTAATCTGATTTATTGTTCAGAAAAAAAACGACTTTCACTACTCAATGAATTTCTAAACTTCTTCCTAAAGAAGGTTTCTATGCACGGGGAAGAGTCGCTATTACAAGACATCGGTCTTAGTATTATTTTCGCTACAGTCTTAAGTCACATTGCCAGAGTCCTCAAACAACCGTTAATTTTAGGTTATATTATCGGTGGGGCTATGCTCGGCAAGGAAATGGGTTTTGAGCTTGTCACCAATGAAGCAAGTATCGAACTCATTTCAGAAATTGGACTCATCCTACTACTTTTCATCATCGGATTAGAAATCAACTTGGCTGAACTCGCAAAAATGGGTAAGGCTATGTTCACTCTGGGAATCCTTCAGTTTACACTTTCCGTTGCCTTTGTATATTCCGTGTTTCCTTTTTTCGGGCTGTCCATCGGTTCTGAAAAATTTGATCTCCTCTATATTGCTGTCGCACTCTCCCTTAGTTCTACACTAATCGTTGTTAAGTTACTACAGGACAAAGTTGAAATCAATACCCTCTCAGGAAAACTAACCGTAGGGGTTTTGGTTTTTCAAGACATTTGGGCCATTTTGTTTATGGGGGTCCAACCTAACTTAAACAACCCTGAAATCTTAAAAATTCTCACTTCTGTTGGGATCATCGTTTTACTCATCGCCTTTAGTTTTAGTGTCAGTCGTTACGTTTTAGCTAAGTTGTACAAAGCCTGCGCGAGTAGCCCAGAACTCATTCTATTAACATCAATTATGTGGTGTTTTTTTGTTTGTGGGATTGCAGGTAAAGTGGGACTATCCAAAGAAATGGGTGCTCTTGTTGCCGGTATGAGTATTGCAGCTTTCCCTTATGGTGCCGATGTCATATCCAAACTGATTGGTATCCGAGACTTTTTTGTGACTCTATTCTTTGTGGCTCTCGGACTAAAAGTACCTCTTCCTAGTTTGGAAGTCATCGGACTATCAGCAGCTATCATCACTCTTATGTTATTTGTAAGGATGATTACCATTGCTCCTGTCATCATCAAACTTAACAAAGGGGTTCGAAATGGTTTCTTAACTGCACTCAACCTAGCACAGATTTCAGAATTCTCTCTCGTTATTTTAGCGTTAGGTGCCGGATTCGAACACATCACTCCAAAACTACAAGCGGTGATTTTAACTTCGACCATCATTGCATCAGTTCTCTCCACATACATCATTATGTATAACCATAACATAGCGGCGACGTTCGAAAGATTACTTGCTCGTGTAGGAATTTCTGACCAAGCGGAAGAATCTGGAAAGGATGACAAATCAGGTCACGGTGGGCATGGAGGACATGGTGATGGAATGGTGCGAGACATCATTGTCCTTGGATATTTCCGAATTGCTCGGGCCTTTGTGGAATACTTAGAAGACTTATCTCCGTCCCTTATCAAACGGATCATCATTGCTGACTACAATCCGGCCTTCAAAGAGGAACTCACAAACAAAGGATTCCTTTGGGCCTATGCCGACCTTGCCCATCCGGATTCTTTATCTCATATTGGCCTTCATGACGCTTCGATGGTCATCTGCACCATTTCTGACTCGTTCTTAAAAGGAACCAATAACAACCGTTTGCTTTCTACTCTTAGCAAACTCGCACCCAACGCAAAAATCATTCTCACTAGTGATGAACCAGGGGAAGCTAAAAAGTTAGTGGCGGATGGAGCCCAAAAAGTCATCATCCCCGGAGTAATCACTGGAGAATTTTTGTATGACTATATCTCTCGAGGGATGAGAAATAACGAAAGAGAAGTATCGTAATTTTTTTCCTTTACAAATGGATTAGAATCAAATGGTCTCTGTTTAAAACAGAGACTCCATTGAATACTGTTATGCGAAAGTTTACAATCTCATTAAAAATTAAAAAAGGATAAAAACATGAAGAACATATTACTAATATTTCTAGTTATTTTAGTTGTAGGATGCTCAAGTTCTGCAGATAAAATCGTAAAAAAGTATAACCAAAGTATGACTGTATCTGATCAAGAAAGAACTAATTGGTTTCCGAATGCTGAAAGCGTTAACAAATACGATAAAAGTTACAAGTCTCCTCTCTATTATACTGCTAGTTATGGTGACTTTGATACATTCAATCATCTAATCAATATTGGTGCTGATTATCAAATTAAAGATTTATTTGGAAATAATCTACTTAGCGTCGCTTCTGGACTTATGAGGTATGATGACAATTGTAAGAATCAATGCCTAGAAAATAGAATTAGCAGTAAATTGAAAATTATCAAAATTCTTAAAAACAAAGGTCTTTCTCCACTAAACGCAGAAGGCGAAAACGTAGCCGTGATTTCTGCAATTAGTTCATCCTTTTTCGAACCTATCCCTCTACTATTTTCCGAAACGGATTTAAAAAACAAATCAACTCGTTTAGGGAACGAACTCGTCGGCTGTTATCGACCAGATGAAGATCTTTATTATTCTGGATTCCAAGATCAGGCGGAAACAAGATATCGAGACAAAATTAAAATCTTAAATTTTTTCCAAAACAAAGGTGTTAAGTTTGATAAAGGGAGAATTTGTAAATTAGAAGGTTTTGAAAAAGGTAATCTTCTTAAAATCAAACTAGAATTTATCGCACTAGCAAAACAAATGTAATTCCTTAAAGCAAACTTTCGTATAACAGCAAGGAAACGCTGCATTTCTGGACAAACCATAGCCCGGTCTGCAATAGTTTGTTATGCGAAAGTTTTAAGAACTTATGTCTTTATTAATTGCACATACACAAGAAGTTATTTATTTTTATACTGTATTTGCAATTTTTCTATATATCATTTGTTCCATTCTAAAAAATTGGATCTCCATGTATTTCTTCAAATATTCTTTACATCCATTTTGCTTTTTCCTAGGTGATTGTATCGGATTACTTGGATATATTTTCTTCTCAGATTATATTTACGATAATCAAATCATTGGAGATTCGGAGGTAATTGCATTTTTCGTTCCTTTTTTCCCATTTATATTGAGCCATTTTATAATTTTTTATTTCTTTTCACCCAAAAATACAAAAACAAACTTATTCAAAAAATCTTTACTGATAGGAATGATAACCCCTAGTATATTTTGGATTTGCTCAGATCTTATTAATGAAATTATTAAGTAAGAAAAAATATTGTGATTAGCAGCTAAATGCAATATTTATGACTCAATTAGATACAATACCAACGATAGAATTTAAATCACAAAAAACTTTTGAAACTTGGCTTGATAAGAATCACAAAAGTTCTAATGGAATTTGGTTAAAAATATTTAAAAAAGATTCCGGAATCAAAACCATCAGTTACGCAGAAGCCCTTGATGTTGCACTATGTTATGGTTGGATTGATAGCCAAAAACAAAAGTTTGACGAACAGGCATGGTTGCAAAAATTCTCTCCCCGAAAAGCCAAAAGCATTTGGTCAAAAGTCAACATTGGACATGTTGAAAGATTAACCAATGAAGGAAAAATGAAACCTGCTGGATTAAAGGCAGTCGAAGAAGCTAAAGCAGATAGTAGATGGGAAAAGGCATACGATTCACCAAGTAAAATGAGTGTGCCAGATGATTTTTTATCAGCACTCAGCAAAAACAAAAAAGCAGAAAAGTTCTTCAAGAGTCTCAATAAGACAAATCTTTTCTCTATTGGATTTCGAATTCACACAGCAAAAAAAATAGAAACAAGAGAAAAACGAATCAAAGATATTATTGAAAAGTTAGCAAAAGGGGAAAAACTTTAATGGCTTGTTATATGCTATGTAGTTTATTTAAATTGGTCAGAAATTCCATAATATATTTCTTCCAATCTTGTTTATTCGAAGCGTAAAGGTAATCATGAGATGCCTTTGAAATAATTGCTAAGGATTTATACGATTTTGTATTATATACAATTCGTTGAATATCTTCAAGAAATACCCTGTTATCTTTTTCACCAATTAAATATAAAACCGGGATATTTAACTCTTTTGCATATTTGTATGGATTGAATGCTAAAAGATTTGTAAATAGAGTAACACTCCCAAATAAAACCAAAAATTCAGCAAAAGGAAAGTAGGGAATTTTTAGAATTCTAAATCTATTTCTGGTTGTATTTAGAAAAGAATCAAACGGAGCCTGAAGAATGATAGCTGCAGGATCAATTTTGTATTTATAAATTGCCCGAAGAATCGCAACGCTACCTAAGGAATGACCAAACAGAATTATTTTTTTGTTCTTATATTTGTGTTTAAAAAGATTAAAAATTTGGAAGACGTCTTTTGATTCATAAGTTCCCATTCCTGTATAAGATTCGGAAGATTGACCACTTCCACGAAAATCTACTAATACTGTAGAGTATCCATTCGAAATAAAGAATTCTGATTCATCGAATAATTGCGTTTTTGAAACTGCGTATCCATGAAATAAAATAACAATAGTAGGTGACTTAGTATTTTTAGAAAGCCAGTAGTTAAGTTTTATATTTCTAAATTCTAAGAAGTGAGAAGTATAATTGTTATTAATACGAATGTGGTCGACTGGTTTTGGTATTCTTATTCCTATTAAAAATACTTTTAATAAATCAAGTATCGAAAAATCCTCAGGTTTTTTAGTATTTCCAATTTTGTCTGTAAAATGAGAAAATCGATAAACTTGGTTTAAGAAAAAAGTTATCAATAGAATTATTAGAATTAATGTTAATGTCATTATTATAAACTAGTTACTGCATATCATATAAGAGTAACTAGTTATCCCAAATAATCCGCTGCCAATATTGACTCTAAATCAATCCCTTCTCTTTGAAATCGCGAATCACCACTTCTAAATCGGCAGGGGAATCCACACCCAAGTTGGCTTTATCCGAAAGATAAACGCCAATCGTTGATCCATTCTGCAAAGCACGAAGTTGTTCCAATGACTCTACCGTTTCCCAATCGGAAGTGGGTAGATGGTTATAATTCATTAAAAAATCTCTTTCATAAGCATAAATTCCTAAATGCCGATGGTAAGTTGCCTCACCTTTAAAAGAAGCAGGGATCGGAGAACGAGAAAAATAATTAGCACGTCCGGTTCTGTCAAAGACCACCTTTACTTTGTTAGGATCTTTTGGATCTTCTTGGTGAGTAAAAGGAACTGCCGCTGTGGTCATTTCCCAATTTCTATGTTTGGTTTTTAAAGCCAAAACCCCATCCATGAGATTTGGTTCCATCCCGGGTTCATCGCCTTGGATGTTTAGAATGATTCCGTAGTTAGGAAATTTTTCTGCGACTTCGATGATACGATCTGTGCCGGTCGGATGGTCAGGACTTGTGAGAACCGATTCCCCACCGAAGGCTATGACTGTCTCATGAATTCTTTGGTCATCGGTTGCGACCACCAAACGGTGGATAGATTTAGAAAGGGATGCGTGGTGGTAAGTCCACTGGATCATTGGTTTTGTGCCAATGAGGGCCAGTGGTTTTCCGGGGAGTCTTGTGCTCGCGTAGCGCGCAGGGATCACACCGAGGATTTGGTCGGACATAGTCCTAGTTTACCAAGAACTCGGTAAAGTAAACCTCTTTGATTTTTCCATTGGTCAAAATGTGATTTAAGTGGGCTTTGATTTCCTCACGTAAATCCAATTGGTTGGTAATGGATTTTAAATCGTCTTTTGTTTTACGTGCAATGACAAGGTTAATGATGTTTTGCATTTGAGCCACACGTGCTGCTAGTTCCGCTGAAAGAGCAGGTTGTCCAGATTCAAATCCAAGAGACATCTTTAACTTCACAAAGTGTGATTCACCAACATCAGAAGTATTCACTCTAAATTCTTCTTGAAATGTGTAAACTTCCAAAGGAGGGGGAGCTTTCACAAGAGAGATATTCTTTTGTTGTTTAAACACACTTGTTGCCGTTTTTTGAGCAACAAACATTGATATAACGGTTACAATGATAATTCCAAAAATCGCAGCAGCAATGTACAATAACCATTTGACAATGGGGGACATCCCTGCAGAGGCGGAACTACCTTCGGCTAACCCACCTTCTTCTTCATCTACTTCACGGTCACCCATGTTAAAATTCTCCTTCTACATTTGTTTCAGTGTTCGGCAAACGAGTGTCAGGTAGTCCATATTTACTTTCCCCTGGCGCACGTTTGGTAGACTTCTCAGTAAGAATGATGATATCTACCCTTCTATTAAAAGCTTTCGCTTCTGGTGTACCTTCATTTTCCAATACTAGAGGTCTATAGGATCCAAAACTAACGGCTTGGAACCAACTTGGTTCAATTTCTTCAGAATTGATCATAAAAACGGTAGCATTCACTGCTCTTGCTCCCGCCAAATCCCAGTTATTGATATATTCACGTTCTTCACGACCGGGACGGTTTACAGGATTGACTGCATCGTCATCACTATGTCCTTCTACACGAACAAATCGTTCGAGTCCTTTGATAAGACCAGCTGCTTTTCGTAAAGTTTCACGGATAGAAGGCGTTAGGATGGCTGAACCTGGATAAAAATAATCAGCACCCACAAGAGAAATCACAAGCCCTCTTTCGTTTTCGGAAATCCGAACCTTTCCTGCTTCTACTTCTGGTTTAAATACTTCATGAGCATCTTTTTTTGCTTTGGAAAGGTTACGTCCAACCACTTGGGATGGTAACGATTCAATTTGCATTCCCATTTCTTCCAAAGAACCTTTAGAAAGAGTTTGTCCGCCGGTGAAAAATCCTGTTGTGGATTTGAATGCAGATAGAATGATCTGCATCTCCTTTGCATCTGTTTTACCCGTTGTATACAAAAGGATAAAGAAACAAAGGAGAAGTGTTACCATGTCCCCATAAGTCGCCATGAACTCGGGAACTTTCTGGATGCACTCAGGACATTTTTCTTTTTTAGCCATAACTAAAAATTAATCTCCGTCGTCTTTCAGTGCAGTTCGTTCTGCAGGAGTTAAGAAACTCGCAAGTTTCTCTTTTACAATTCGTGGGTTATCCCCTGATTGAATGGATAAAGTACCTTCTACCATGACTTGTTTGATCACAAGTTCATCTTCAGAGCGGCGTGTTAGTTTTCTCACAATCGGTGCAGCAAATAAGTTCTGTGCAAGTGATCCGTATAATGTTGTAATTAGGGCCGTCGCCATACCTTGTCCAATGGCACTCGCATCCCCACCACCTAAGTTCTTTAACATCCCCACAAGACCCACAAGGGTCCCAAGCATCCCGAACCCTGGCGCAAAACCAGCGTAAGCATCCCACCAGGAACGACCGTACGCATGCCTTGTGGCCGTGTTCCCAATTTCGGTTTCCATAATATTTCGAACCAGTTCGGGATCGGTTCCATCCACTACGAGTTGGATTCCCTTCTTTAAAAATTCTTCCGGAAGTTCATTGATATCATCTTCTAAGGCAAGTAAACCTTCACGACGGGCTTTTTCAGAAAAACTAACGAGTGTCGTAATGAGTCCTGGTAAATCGGAGGGAGGATTTTGGAAGGCTTTTTTGGTAACAGCTCCCACCCCAATGGTAGAGGTCCAAGGAAAAGAAATGATCGTGGCGGCAGCGGCCCCACCAAATGTAATCATCACCGAGGGAATATCGATAAGGTCTGTTAATGCAAGACCCCCCGAAACCACCCCAAGTAACATCAAGGCCAATCCTAAGGCCAAACCAATGACTGTAGCTATATCCATTTCTTATGTTTCCTCAGGCCTTCTTTCACCAACTCGGGGAAGGTTGTGGATTCTTGTTTGGTAAGCGATTACCTTTTCCACAACGTCCGCAACAGGCTCTTGTACAATGAATTTCTTTTCATTCACAAGAGTGATGATCGTATCTGGATTTGCTTCAATGGTCTCAATCAAATCTGCATTGAGAACAAATTCCGCACCTTTAAGTCGATGTAAAATGACCAAGAGATCCCCCTTCAGAGATTTCTATTTATGTCTATCGACTACCTTTCGAATTTCGCTCACGAATTTTTCTTCCGTAAATCGATTGATGGAATTTTGGAAATCTCCGCGTTTGAAATGGATCTTTTCTGCCCTCTGGATGGCCTCATTTAAGGATTTTACGGTCTGTTCCTTAAAAAATACCCCAGTTCTGTCCTCTTTGACAGACTCGAGAGCTCCCCCCTTCCCATAGGCGATGACGGGAGTGGCATAGGCCTGCGACTCCACAGGGGTGATCCCAAAGTCTTCCATCCCTGGAAAAATAAACCCACGTGCTTTTTTATAGAGTTCGACCACTTCTGTGCGCGGGAGTCCCTTTTTCCAAAGGATGTTTTTCGGAAGATTTTTGACAAGTTTCCCTTCTTCTTGCCCCCCACCGACAAGGATGAGAGGTTTTCCGTTTTCGCGAAAGGCTTCTATGGCCAGGTCAATTTTTTTATAAGGGGCAAAGGCCGAAACCATCAAGTAATAGTCATCTTTCGAAACATCATGGACTCGGAAGTCTTGGGGCAAACAGGGAGGATACACAATTTTATAATCACGACGGTAGTATTTTTGAATCCTACGCCCCACAAAATGCGAGTTACATGTAAAATAATCCACACGGTTGGCAGAAGCCGCATCCCATGTGCGCAGGTAATTGGCAATGGATTGTAAAAGGAAAAATTTTAAACCTTTGCGACCAGGAAAATAATCATAATACATATCCCAAACATAACGCATTGGGCTATGGATATAACTTAAATGGAAAGTATCAGGATGAGGGATGACCCCTTTGGCCACACAATGCGAAGAACTAATCACCACATCATATCCTTTTAAATCCAAGGATTCAATCGCAGTAGGGAAAACGGGTAAATAGTATCGATAGTATTTTTCTTTGAAAGGAAGATTGTTTGTGAAAGCCGTTGTGATCTTTCTATTTTCAATCCTATCGTTGAGTTTTCCTTTGGAATAAAAAAGAGTAAATAAATCCGCTTCCGGAAATGCTTTTAATAAACTATCGAGAACTAATTCTCCACCGCGCATTCCGGTGAGCCAATCATGTATAATTGCAACTTTCATTAATCTTGTGGTCCAATCCTTCTTCCCGTAATTGGCGTTGTACGTCCGTAATACGATGCTGTAATTAAAAAAGGAATCGGCATGGTGTTTTCTAAATTTCTAGAACTTTCCATATAACGCCTTCCTTCTTTTCCAATGGTTTCTGCGTCCTTCACAGTCGCAAGAAGTTCATCATACATTTCTGTACTCCCAATTAATTTGGGAATTGTTCCTTCTGTATGATTTAATTTATCGGAGATGGAACGAAAATCCAATGTGATTTGTCTGAGATCTGCACGATTTTCTTCCATTGTCACGGAAGTTGCTTTGAAAAAATCATCAAAATAACGGGCAGAGGGCAAATAGTCAGGTGTTTTTTCTCCGTCGCGAAACGTTGGTTTGAAAAAGGAACGTTTCCCATCTGAACTTCCTGGATTGATATTAATAATCCTTCCAGAAAACAAAGTCACAGTTTGAAAATCAACCTCATAATTATCCCAAAGAGTTAAGGGGTCTTCCAAAGCAATGTGGAGTTCAATCGCATGATCCATGTTATGGTCAAGGAATCGGCGATCAGGTACATCAATGAGTGGTCTCGAGTCGATATGTGCCACATACCCTTTAGGGACTCCTAAAATCCGAACCTCTGTTCCTTCTTTGATTCCATCCACACGAGAATAAAATAAGGATAATCGGTAAGGATTTTTTTTAGCTGGGCGATCCGTTTCTACGACAGTTGCGAAAAAAGCAAAGACCAAAATAGAAAAAAAAATGATGCCTGTAAGGGATTCCTTCGATAACTTTTTTGGTTTCACGGCAGACTTAAAATTCTTCCTTCCAAAGAAAGAGTTGGCAAGCAGATTTTAAATGACTGAATGGGACGAGATGAAAGCAGTCACCATCCTCAAATACGACGAATCCGAACCTCAATTGGAACTCCGTGAAAAAGAAATTCCAACTCCCAAAGATAACGAAGTAAGGATCAAAATCCACCTTTCTCCGATCAATCCATCGGATCTTATGTTCATCCGTGGACTTTATGGGTTCAAAAAAAAAGCTCCTGTCGCAGCTGGGTTTGAAGCCAGCGGAATCGTCGATGCCGTGGGAAGTGCCATTAAAACTTTAAAAGTGGGAATGAACGTATCCTGCGTGGCTCCTCAAAACGACGGATCCTGGGCAGAATATATGATTACCACAGAAGACAACTGTTTACCGTTAGTTGATGGAGTGAGTCTAGACGAAGGATCCAGTTTTTTTGTAAACCCAATGACTGCTTGGGCGATGGTATCCAAATGTTCCAAAGAAGGCCACCCTGCCATGATCCAAACCGCAGCGGCCAGTGCCCTTGGTAAAATGGTTGTACGGCTTTGTAAAGAACGTGGAATCCCTTTAATCAATGTTGTGCGAAAGAAAGAACAAGAAGACAGTCTTTTAGAAATTGGAGCAGAAAACATTCTAAACTCCACTTCCCCCAACTACCAAAAAGATTTATTCAAAATTTCCAAAAAACTAAATGCAACGTATGCGATCGATGCGGTAGCAGGAGAAACAGCTCAGTCTCTTGTGGAATGTATGCCTTATGGATCTAAGGTAGTTTGTTACGGAGCTCTCTCGGAAAAACCATTCTCTGTGAATTCTGGAATCATTTTATTCCAAAACAAAAAGGTCGAAGGGTTTTGGTTATCATCTTGGATTTATGAAATTGGATTAGAAGAATTTCAGAAACAAGCGAAAGAAGCACAAAAATTTCTAAAAACTGTTTTCCAAACAAAAATCAACAAACGATTTAAATTCGAAGAATACAAAGAAGGTTTGGAATTTTACAAACAACATATGACCGAAGGGAAGGTAGTATTTGGTCCGTAGATATTTATTTTTATTCTCAGTTCTATTTTCCTTTGTTTTCACTCATTGTCTCAGTGATACAAAAAAGAATTTAGAAAGTCTAAAGGCGTGTAAGTTTGATTTGGTGGATGTTCGTGTAGATCTCAAACCAAATCCGAATTTTCCTTTAATCCCTTTAGTAGATTTGTATCCACAAGTTTCCGTAACCAATCCAAACAACACCAAGGTAAGTATTTACCAATTTGATTTAGAGATTGAGCTCCTCACTCCGAATGGAAAAGAATATATCGGCAAACTCCAAAACGAAACACCTCTCGAAGTGGATCCAAATTCCGAGTCGCTTGTGGTTCTAAAACTGGTACCCGACCAAAAAGGATCCATCCTTCCCAAACTTCTTTCGTTAGCAAAACAACTAACGGATGCGGCAAAGCGCGGAGAAGATGCAGAATTCGAAATTTACGGAACCGTACAAGTGGATAGTGCTTTTGGAAAACTTCCTATCCCTGTCAGGGAAGTCTCTCGGATCAAACTTAAAAAATGAATTTTAATTTTCTAAGGGTGGTGGTTCTACCGATTCTTTGTTTTGGTTTATCCTTCCAATGTATTCAAAACAAAGATGATTTGTTTTATTCTGCTTTTGAGGCAAACCAAAAGACCTTTGAAACTTATGCCATGAAAAACTCCGCTTGTGGCAAAGAAAAACTTCCAGGCAGACTTTTTATCAGCAGAGTCAAAATTGATGACCTAAAACTATGTTTTCGCGCAATTGAACTGATCGATTGTATCACCTGGAATACCGAAGGATACATTCCCGATACTTGTAAAGTCATTGGAACCAGTTTGCGATAGATATGTGGCGTTATTTATTCGACTTATCTACTTCTGAAATTTTTCTATTCGCATCACTTGCGTTTGCTGGTATTTTTTTATTATTATTTGGCAAACTCAGAAAAAAAGAAAGTCCCTTGGGTTCAAAGTCAAAACAAAGTTCTGGACAAGAAGATCCTTCGAACCAGTCCACTGGTAAATCCAAAAAGGACTCCAAACAAACGAAAGACAACAATCTAAAGGTGATGGAAATTTTTGATTACAATGGAATCAAAATTCTCCACCAAGATGGCGCTTATACTGTAAACGACCAAGGTGTGGTTACCAATTATATGAATTGGAATCTCCTTCCCTCTAAATACCAAAAAATGGTAAAAGAATTGGATAATAGATCTTTAGGTGAAAAAGGAGAGGATTATTTTTTAGAAATGATCAATGGATTCTATTATGTTTCGCTGCCGGGAGGGAAAAAAAAGAAATACGATTCCATTCAAAGTATCCCGGCAGACATTCGCAAACGATTGGGGGTATAAGAACTCCTAGTTAGATAGACAATACTTCTACTTTGTTTTTTATCTTAGAAGTTTGTTTTGATTCTTTCAAAACTCGTTTTGTTTCCTTTTGTTCTCGGTCACGAAGAAGTCCTTCCTCAATCACTTTTTTCGGTGGTTTTTTTAGATCCCAAACAATTCCAAACCAACTGAGTGCTTTCAAAAAATAATAAGAAATATCAACTTCATACCAATAGAACCCTTGGTTGACCGACGAACAGTAGTAATGATGGTTGTTATGCCAACCTTCCCCCATAGTTAGAAGTGCCAACCATAGATTGTTTTTACTTGTGTCTCTTGAATCATACCTCACAGATCCATATACGTGCGAAAGGGAATTGATGGTCCAAGTGGCATGTCCTAGAAAAAAAGTAGAAACGGCATACCCATAAACAAGCCAAGCCCATCCACCCACTAAATACAATAAGATGGCATAAGAAAGTGGCGCAATCCAATGGTAACGGTCAAGGAAACGTAGTTCGGGATACTTATAAAAATCAGGAATCAGTTTGGCTTCGTAATCATTGTAATCGTTTCTTAAAAACCAAAACATATGAGAATACCAAAACCCTTTTCGACTGGGGGAATGGATGTCCTTTTCTGTATCCGAAAACTTATGATGGTTTCTATGGTGTGCTGCCCACCAAAGTGGGCCTTTCTGCATAGCCATGGCTCCAATCCAAGCCAAAACAAATTGGAACACTCGGGAAGTTTTGAAAGAGGCATGGGAAAAATAACGATGGTAGGCGGCTGTGATTCCAAACATCCTAAGGAAATAGGATCCGATCGCAAGCCAAACGAGTGACCAAGCAAAAGGAACAGTAAAAACAGTTAGGACTGTGGCCTGAACCATAAAAAATAAAATCAGGAAAAGTAAGGGAGCCTGTTCTTTGACGACGGGCTCAACGGTGGTAGAAGAATTCATACAAATAAACCTATACTTATTGGAGTCCGCAAAGAAGGTTTGGTTGCAAAAAAATTCATTCTACTTGATCCCCGATTTGCCTGTAGCACCCTGTCCATATACCCATGTCATCGAAAATCGTTGTCCAAAAATACGGTGGAACCTCCGTTGGTGACACCACTAAAATCCAAAATGTGGCCAAACGTATCAAACGTTACCACGACGAAGGCCAAAAAGTTGCCGTTGTAGTTTCTGCAATGGGACATACTACCGACGAACTTGTCGACTTGGCTGACCAAATTTCTAAAAACCCACCGAAACGAGAAATGGATATGTTACTCTCGACGGGTGAACAAGTGTCGATTGCTCTACTTGCCATTGCCTTAAATGAAATTGGAGTGCCAGCCCAATCCTTTACCGGTTCCCAATTAAAGATCTTAACCGATGGAAACTTCTCAAACGGAAAAATCGAAATGATCGATCGTTCCAGAATTGATGAAGCATTTAACAAGAACAAGGTGGTGATTGTTGCAGGTTTCCAAGGAATTGATAAAGACGAAAATATCGTAACTCTTGGTCGCGGAGGAAGTGATACTTCTGCTGTGGCTCTTGCTGCTGCCCTTGGTGCTGATGAATGTGAAATTTATACAGACGTTGACGGTGTTTACACTGCTGACCCAAGAAAAATTCCAACAGCAAAGATGCACAAACAAATCACTTACGAAGAAATGTTAGAACTCGCAAGCCTTGGTGCTGGAGTCCTTCATTCTCGAAGTGTTGAATTAGGTATGAACTATAACGTGGTCATCCACGTACGATCCAGTTTCCACGACAAACCGGGAACTTTAGTGATGAGTGAGGACAAAATTATGGAAAAAATGAAAGTGAGTGGAGTGACTGCGAAAGGTGACCAAGCTCGAGTAACAATTGCCGATGTAAAAGACAAACCAGGGATTGCTGCGGAGTTATTCACTCAATTGGCAAACAAAGATGTAATCGTGGATGTCATTGTTCAATCCTCTCCTAGAGACGGAATCAATACGATTTCTTTCACTATTGCCAAAAAAGACATTGCTGCCGCAAAACCAATCATTGATGCCTATGCGAAAGACCATGGAAATGGGAAAGCCGAGATCGATGAAAACATTTCGATTGTTTCGGCTGTTGGTGTAGGAATGAAATCCCATGTAGGTGTGGCCGCTAAGATGTTCCAATCGTTAGCTGAAAAAAACATCAATATTGAAATGATTTCTACATCAGAGATTAAAATTTCCTGCGTCATCAAACAAAACCAAGCGGAAGATGCAGTAAAGGCTTTACATACTACGTTCATAGGATAAATTTACGACCGTATGCAAAAAGGATCACGAATGTCTCGATTTTTGATTTCGTTTTTTGCTACGGTTTTAACCTTTAGCCTCCTTCTCACCCCTCTCATAAGTTTAAGTTCTTACGAATCTTTAAATGCGGTTCTTGCCATCGTTGGCCCTAAATCCATTTCTAGTTTGGATTATGAAGAAGGTGTAGAACGTTATAAAAACTTATCCCGTTTTTTTCCGAACTATCGCAAAAAAGGATCTCTCCATTCCCAGGTAGTAGATTTTTTAATTGATCGGGCCGTGGTGGACAATGCCGCTGATGAAGAATCCATTCAGGTAAATGAAAAACGAATCGAAGCTGAAATTCAAAAAAGGATGGAAGCCCAAGGTATCAGTGACTTAGAACAATTTAAGAAGGCCGTCCAAAACCAATTCAATTTACCTTATGATGTTTGGTTAGAAGATTTACCTTACCAAATCAAGAAGGGCCAACTTTTACAAATCAAAGTGAGTCCGCCCCTACCTTCAGAACAAGAAGTTCAATCATGGTATAACAAAAACAAGGCGAAGGTGGGTTCAGAGTTTAGATTTCGCGAAATTGTTCTTTCTCCAGCAAATGCATCCATTGACGAAGAAACAAGAGTGTTCAACGAACTCACTGAAATCCGAAATAAATCATTAAAAGATCCATCTTTCTTTAAACTTGTAGCTTCTGGCCCAAGAAATGAATCTCGTTATCGTTTGAATGGGGGTCTCGTCAATTGGGTTCCCACATTTGAATTGTACAAAACTCAACCAATCACTGCTTCTGTATTAACACAAGTAGGTGGCCCTGGAAAAATTTCTGAAGTTTTTAGAGATGATCGTAAACGTTATTGTATCGTTTTTATTGAAGGGATGAGACCAACACCACTAGACGCAGTAAGAAAAGGGATCCAAGGTTTTTTGTTTCGTGAAAAGGAACAAACTTCTTTTGAAGACTGGGTCACAACCACACGTAAAAATACATCTATCTCTATCTTTGATCCTATCTATATCAAAGAACACAATATAAGTAACCCAGAAGAAAAATACAACATAGACTAATGATGAACCGAAAAGACTATAACCCAAGTTTTGCGGTAGTTTATTTGGACTCCCCTTCCATTCAGTTTCTAAATTTAAACTTTAGAATAGAACTCTGGGAAGAATTTGTGAATCGACTCTCCTTAGTATTTCCAAAAATACCCATTCATATCAACGTTGATTCTAATCTTTCTAAAAAACTGGGTTCCACTTCCTTAGTTAACCGACTGACAATCCATGAAAACATCTCTAAGGAATATGAATTTTTACTTAAATTAGGAAATCTTTTACCGGAATCACAGTTTAAAGATCCAGATTGGGATGAAGTTTGTTTTCTTTATTTTACTGGGGTTTCTCCACTTTTAGATTCTGATCTCACAGAAAAAGCTTGGGAACGCCATAAAAACTTTTTTAGCCAATATTCTTATTCTGAAAATTTACCACCAGGTCTAACACCAACCATCATCACTCGCGAATTCTTAACCTCTTTACTAGATACGTTAACAACAGATATTCATTCTTTTTTTCTAAAAAACATCAACCAATATGATGTAGATATTTTTTATAAGGCACCTGACCTTCGCCAACTTCGTTTGGACTTTCGAATGGCATCAATACGTTCCTTAACGCTCATCCAAGGTTTGTTACCACTGGGAACAAATTTATCATACGACAATCTACTTAACAAATTAAAAGAAAATCCTGGTTTATTTCGAAGTGCTCCATCTTATTTAGAATGGGAGATTTACAAAGGTTGCGAACTAAAATGTACATTTTGTCCGCGTGAGTTTGCCGATTTATCTAACGATGGAAGTTTTGTTTCTTTAGAAGAAGTAAAAAATACCATCACAAAACTAAATGCAGAACTTACCTCTCCCATCACCATTAGTCTTTCTGGAAATGGAGAACCACTCCTCCATCCTGAATTTGAAAACGTAGTTTCAGAAATTCTAAAACTAAATTTACTGACTGAACTCATCATTGAAACGGCACTGTATACAAACACCGATTCATTCCTAACTTTCATTAGTAATTTAGATCCTTCTTTAAAAGAAAAACTTTGTATCATAGCCAATGTAACTAGTTTAAAACCTGATGTTTACAAATCCTTATATGGAAAAGCAGAACTGGAAAAGGTTCTCCTTACTATAGACAAACTTTCGCAAGTACTTCCAAAACAATCGTTACATGTTCAAATGATCAAAATGAAAGAAGTGGAAGAAGAAATTGATCCATATTTTACCCATTTTGAGAAAAAAGGAATCAACATCATCTTACAGAAATATAATACTTTTGCAAACAAACTCCCCGAACGTCGAGTGAGTGATTTAACTCCCATCCACAGGGATTTTTGTTGGCATTTGGTTCGCGATTTATCTCTTTCTGTAGACGGAACCGTTTCCATTTGTAAACAAAATCAAAAAGAAATCGTTGGAAATTTATATAAAGAAACTCTCGGCGATATTTGGCAGAAAGGATTAGATTTTTTTAAACATAGTTTTAATGGAGAACACGGAAAAATTCCTGCACCTTGTTTGAATTGTGATGAGTGGTATACTTTCAACGCGTGATTGTTTTGCCTTCATTCAGGCAAGACTAGGATCCACAAGGTTTCCAAAAAAAATCTTAAAATCCATTCCAGAAGATTCAAATACTTCCGTCCTTGATCATATCCAAAATCGACTCTCCACTATTTTTCCCAAAGATCAGATTGTATTTTTAGTACCCGAAGGTGATACCGAACTCGTAAAATTTTTACAAAACAGAAACTATAATTACTTCATCGGATCAGAAAACGATGTTCGGGATCGATTTCGAAAGGCATGCCTTCATTTTCAAGCCAAACATATCTTTCGATTAACAGGCGATAACCCATTTGTTGATTTAGAATCCATACGATATTTGTATGAAGCAATCACTTATATTTCTGGTCCATATTACAGCCTTTCGATGGTGGGTCTCCCTTTAGGGATGGGAGTGGAATGTTTTTCTGCAGATTCTCTTTTGAATGATATGGATGGACCAATTCCAGAAAGGTATACGGAACATGTCTCACTCCATATCAAAGAACATCCAGAAATCCATAGACAAATCCGACTAAAAGCTCACCATCTAAACCATTTAACAGATGTTTCACAAAGTTCCTTACGAATTACCGTTGATGAACCTAAAGATTATGAACTCGTTTGTAAATTATGGAAAGAATTGGGACTAAAGGATCCATTTTTTGGAGCTAAGGAAGTCATCCAATTGGCAAAAGAAAAACCAGAGTTTTTTTTGATCAATGCTTCGGTGGAACAAGTGGTTTTTTCATTACCAAAAGTGGATCGAAATTCCAAAAAAGTTCGGATTGTTTATGCGGAACCTACTAAGTTTGGAACTGGACACTTAGAAAGATGTAAGTCTTTGGCTTTATTTTTAGAAATGAATGGATATGAAGTGGAACTCTCAACAACACCAGACCTTCATTCAAAAAACCTGCCTCATATCCTCGACATAAGAGAAAATGAATTCCATTTACCTCATGAGTTTTATATTGATAACACCAACCATTTACCAACAAAACCCAATTCTAGTTTTTTTCTGCCGAATCCTATCACACCAATACCAAATAAAAATTTAATTTCCTATTTTAGTTCCCCTCTTTCCGACTTGGATTGGAACCAAATCACAATTCCAGGTCGAGTTCTTGTTTATGCAGGTAGTCTAGATCAAAAAAATTCAAAACAAATTGATGATTACCTGATCCAGTGTTTGGATTTGGAATCTAAAGGGAAAAAAACTAACATTCATTCTGTGATTCGTATCGGAGGAAGTCCACCAATCAATCAAAATATAGAATTTATTCCTAGAGTTTCCTACATTGAATTCTTAAAACAAATTCAATCTTCTGAATTTGTACTCACATATTTTGGACAAACTATGATGGAATCCATAACCAATGGGAAAAAAGTTTGTTTGGTAGGCATAACACCAATCCACGAATCTTTAGGTCAATTTGCGGAACAAGAATTAGGAATTCCCTATTTAGGATCTCTTTCTTCTATAACAGAAAAACAAAACTTCCCAATAGATTTTCCTCATTCAAAAATAAAATTAGTTCGCGATGCTCATATAAAAATTGTGAAATGGTTAGAATCAATTTATGAAAGCTAAAATTCAAATCCCAATCTTTGTTTTTCTTCTCTTTTTCTCTGCCAACATGATTTACTCTGAATCAGAAGATAAAGAAACCATCGAAATCAATGCAAAAATTGAATTAGAAAAGGTCAGTCGTAATATTATCAATGCCCTTCGTTATGGAAGGTTTCTTTTAGCTGATACAGAATGGAAAAAAATCCAATCAGAGGTTTATAAATCTTATCCTGAATATGATTATTTAAACGGAAGTTTGTTGTACTCGCGAATGGAATGGCAAGAAGCAAAAGAAAGTTTAAACAAAGCTCTCAAAAAAGAACCAAACCATGAAGCCGCAAGTTTTTTACTCGGAATGATCTATGCACAAGAAGACAGTTGGTCCGAAGCAAAAAATACTTGGATGGAAACCAACCAAATCTCTCCTTACAATCCTTTTTATCATTACAATTTAGGTCTGGCTTATTATATATTAAAAGATTACAATAACGCAATTTTATCCTTAAACAAATCACTTGAATACAAAGCCAACTACAACGAAGCAAAATTCATTTTAGCAAAAACATATTTAGAACTCAATGAAACTGAAAAAGCCAAAGCAGAATTAGTTACCATTTTAGAACAAGATCCCAAACATGTCCAAGCATCCCATCTAATGGGTCGAGTTGTTTATTCTACGGAAAAAGATCCTAAAAAATCACTTACCTATTTAAAAAATGTAAGGCTCTTAGGATGGAGAGAAAAAAAAGTTTATGCAAGATGTTATTTTGAAATTCGAAAATGGAGAGATGCGGAAAACTTACTTCGACCCATCGCATACTCACCATTCGCTGATGAATATGACCAAAGTTTTTATCTAAATTTGCTTTTAAACTTAGGGTATGATGAAAGAGCAAACGACTTCTTTCATTTCATCCAAAAACAATCCCAAAACGAATCTAAAATTGCAGAAGCATATAGAATGTTACTCTCTTCCAGGGAAGGAAAAGATTTACTGTATCACTATTTCAAACTTCGGTATTAGTTAAGAAACGACTATATCCGTTTTGGCTTGTGTGTATTTCCATTCCACAGCCACACGAATTAGTTTTTCGTTTTCAGTGATGCTGAGTTTGGATTTAATACGAGAACGTAGTGTTTCAATGGTAGATGGGGCAAGTCCCATATTGGCTGCAATTTCTTTGACCGGCATCCCTTCTCCAATCATCAGAAACACTTCTAACTCACGGTTAGACAATCTGTCGATAGGATCTTTTTCGTCTTTTTGGGAAGCTCTGTAGAGATGTCCGAGCAGTCGAGTTGCTTGAGACGAACTGACAAAATAATCACCTTTAAGAACCGTATGGATGGCTTCTACAATTTGTGTGGTAGTATCTTCTTTAAATACATAACCCATAGCACCAAGTTTAAATGCACGGTCCACAAAGGTATCATCCGTCAACATACTGATGATGATGACGGCGATATTAGGAAATGTTGTTCGAAGGCGTTTGAGTAACTGCAATCCGTTTTGGTTTTGTTTGAGTTGGATATCAATCAAAACGAGTGTTGGTTGCAGTTGTTCTATATCGTTAAATGCTTTTTCAATATTATCCGCACTCCCGATGCACTCTAAATCTTCTGATTTAGCAATTAAGTTTTGTAGTGCATCTACTACAAGAGGGTGGTCATCAACGATATAGACTTGTTTCTTCATATTTTCCGGCTCTAAGATTCTTTTAAAGCTGTGATCATCTCTTGAGTTGCTTTTTTACCATCACCAAACAACATCAAGCAGTTGTCAGCAATGAAGAGCGGGTTAGGCACTCCAGCAAATCCAGGACTAAGGGAACGTTTGATCACAACTACCGTTTTTGCATTTCCAACGTCCAAAATCGGCATACCAGCAATTGGTGATTTTGGATCTGTTTTTGCAAGTGGGTTCGTTACGTCATTCGCACCATTAACGATCACAACATCAACATTTTCGAAAGTACTATTGATCTCGTCCATCTCTTTCAATCGATCATAAGGAATATCTGCTTCTGCAAGTAAAACGTTCATATGACCAGGCATACGACCTGCTACTGGATGGATTGCAAATGTGACATCGATATTACGAGCAGTTAGAAGTTGGTATAAATCGCGAACAGTATGTTGCGCTTGTGCTACAGCCATACCATAACCAGGGACAATCACTACACTTCTTGCGACATCTAACAACATCGCTACTTCTTCTGCACTGGTTGACTTAACTTTACCAGAGTAAAAATCGCCATCATCTTTCATTTCTGTAGCGACAGCCCCGAATCCCCCAAATAGAACATTCGTCAAACTGCGATTCATAGCCTTACACATGATTTGTGTTAGAATAATTCCAGAAGCACCAACAAGGGAACCTGAGATAATTAGAACATTATTATTAAGTACAAACCCCGTTGCCGAAGCTGCAATCCCTGAATAAGAGTTAAGAAGGGAAATCACAACTGGCATGTCTGCCCCACCGATAGGGATCACAAGGAAAACACCGAGAAGTAAACTCACACCACTTAAAATCCAATAAATAGATTCGTCAGTCGGCTCTAAACATCCATAAACTCCAAGTCCTACAGCAGCAAGGCCAACGAGGATTTTTACAAGTTGATCACCAGGATAACGAACTGCTTTTTCTGTAATAAAACCTTGTAACTTACCGAAGGCGATAAAACTTCCAGAGAAAGTAATCCCACCAACAACGGCAGAGAAAACTATGGAAACAATCTCTTGGTAGTTCACTGCAAACGCATACTTAGGAATGGAAAGTTGTAAAGCAGCACCTGCAACAAATACAGAAGCAATCCCACCAAATCCATTGAGCACTGCTACAAGTTGTGGCATAGCTGTCATTTGGATTTTAATTGCCATAATGATACCGATGAGAGATCCAACAAGGACTCCAACAAGGATCCAATCATAAGTTAGAATGGCTTGGTCAAATAGTGTTGCGACTACGGCAATGAGCATACCCAGAGCACCGAGTAAATTTCCTCGAGTTGCCGTTTTTGGGTGAGCCAATTGTTTGATTCCAACAATAAAGAGGATGGAAGCAACCAGGTAAGAAAGGTTAAGAATGCTAACTAATTCCATTATTTAGGTGTATCCTTTTTCTTGAACATTCCAAGCATCCTGTGAGTGACGAGAAACCCACCCACTACGTTGATCGTAGCAAAAATTACCGAGAGAAGGCCCAAAATTTTGGTGATATTACTCTCTTCGATCCCGGCAGCATAGAGGGCACCGATTAAGGTAATGCCGGAAATGGCGTTGGAACCCGACATAAGTGGGGTGTGGAGGATGGGAGGGATTTTTGTGATGATTTCAAATCCCACGAAGATCGCGAGGACGAAAATCGTGACGGCTGTAACAAATATTTCCATATACTAGAAGTAGTTATGGAAAATTTGACCATTTTGGAAACAAAATTTTACACAGATTCCCTACCCAGTCCGCCTTGAAGGCCAGAATTCCCGATTTTTCGAATCTGAGCACAAATTCTTCGCCAAATATATGGAATAAACGGCGAAAAAGATGATTCCGTTCCTTTTGGTAGGGTCGAGCTGGGAAAATCTTTTAGGTGCTTCAGAAAAAAAAATGGCTGTTATATAAAAGAGAAAAAAGTAAGAGCACCAACGATTTGTTAGTATTCCTTTTTGTTTTGACAAAACAAAAATTAACCGTAGATTCCTTTCCGTGAACTGGATTCTGAAATCATGTTTTGTTTTTTTTCTCCTTCTTTTCAATTGCCATATCAGTTGGTATCATACCCGGGTATCTCCAAACACAACGTCGGAACTTCCCCTTTCTGATGCACCAAATTTGGTTGGAGATTTTGGTACTTCTTGTTTTGTTTCGGTATTGAAATTTCAAGAAGTCGGTTCGCCAGAAGAAAACTCACCAGCAAATATACAAGCTATCGATACTCAATTTATAGAAAATATCCGAACCAACTTAAAATTAAAAAATACAAATACCAGACATATCAAACATATTTATGGAATCCCAGAATCTTGGCCTTATATAAAAGAATTAGATTCTTTTCGTAAAAATAAATCATTTGATCGATTCAAACAAATTCAAAATAACACGGCAGAACCCCAATATAAAAAAACTTTATATAAGTATGCTGAAATCGCAGATGCAGATACTTTTTTTCATCATTCTAATGATTCCAAATTGTTGTTACAAGAAATTGAAAACTGCGATACCTACTACCACTTATATTATTCAAAAAGAGAAAAAGATTATTATAATGTAATTTTATTTTTAATTTCTCTTGGGATCATTCCCAGTGTAAATTATGAAAATCATTATTTTACAGTTTATAAACGAACTGCCTTAGAAATTAAACCATCTTTCACTACTTATAAATTTGGATATCGGAGAGTAATGACTTGGCTTCTGTTACCTACGTTTAATTTATTTGATGATGTAGAAAACTATAACAAAGACTATCGATTCTTTGATCACACAAGAGATCAATTTTTAGCTGCTTTAGAAAATAAAAACAGCGAACCTCTACCAATCAAAAGACTCAATCCAGTTTATGGTGATGTTCTTGGGGGGACTTATTCTTCCGATTCTGATTTATTCAAAACGGAAATCCCTGTCGATAAACGTTTTGCCGTCATACGAGATGGGAAAAAAAATGTAAGTTTCTTTGATCCTATTCATGGTTTGTTTAAGATCCAAGCCATCAACGTGAATCAGAAAATTCATTCCGATATCATCACAGATGGAATTGAAAAAACTCTAAAAAATTTTATTAATTCCAATCTCATAGATAAAATCAAAAAAAATTATCCTAAATCAGGAATCATTCATGAAACCTATTCCCCCGAATATAGAAACGGAACTTATACTTTTACCTTAGAAATTGCAAAACCAGATCTGGGAACTGACCAGTTTAAAAAAGAATATTATGTTTTTTCATGTTTCAAATCCCAAAGCCAAATTTATATTTTATCTAGAAGTCTTCCAAACGAAACCAACTTAGAGACCTTACCAAAGTTAGCTGAATCAAACATTATTGATTTTTATTCACAAGTTACTTTTAAATCAAAGTATATAGAACCCAAACCAGTTAATTTGGATGTAGCATCCGCCGATGGAAAAAAACAATCTGGTAATGATGACGATGAAGACGACGAGGATGATGAGGACGAAGAAGGAGAGGAAGAACTCGCAGGTGGAGGGGGAGGTGGTGGAGAAACAGGAGCCATTGACCTTGGTGGTTTGTTTTCTCTCTTAAAAGAAAGAGCTTACATTCCCAAAGGAAAATTAGACATCAAACCAGGGCGTTTTAAGTTCAATAACGCCAGATTCAATGCACCAAAATTCAATTCAGGATCCAAATTTCATTTCAAACCAAGTCGCACTAAAAACTTTTCGAGCCCGGGGAAATGGAGAAAATAGGAAATTAAGACTTGCCCAAAAAACAAGGTGTAACATTTATGGTTACAAGTAGCCACTATGTCGATCCCGAGTAGATATTCCGTTGCCATTCATATCCTAACCATTTTGGAAATGGATGGAGAAGTTTCATCCGAGGAAATTGCGGGGTCGGTGGGCACTAACCCTGCTATCATTCGTTTGTTACTCGGGAAATTAAAAAAAGCAGGTATCATCAATGTACGTCAGGGTATCAAAGGTTCTTCCTTGTCTAAACCTGCCAGGGAAATTAACTTACTAGATATCTACAAGGCTACAGAAAAAGAAGATGCCTTATTTCTTTTGCATGAACATCCCAATCCCAATTGTCCGATTGGAAAAAATATCCAATCTGCCCTGACGGGAATTTTAGATGAGGCACAAAAAGCCATGGAATCTAAACTTTCAAAATATAATTTAGCAGACGTTAGTTCCGAAATTCGAACAAGAACAGAGTCTAAAAAAAAAGGTTTATCTAAAAAACAAGCATAGGAACTAAAATTTTTTTAATATAAGATGTAATAATGTAAGTTACAACAAAACAACAAAGGAGTAAAAATTGAAAATTACATTAATTGGAGCAACGGGGTTTATCGGAAGTAAAACTCTAGAAGAAACTTTAAACAAGGGGTATCAAGTGACAGCTGTTTTACGAGACCCTTCTAAATTGGAACTGGAAAACCCAAACTTAACAAAATTCCAAGGGGATATTTTTGATACTGATGGTTTATCCAATATCATTTCCGGATCTGATGCTGTATTAGATTCCTATAACCCTGGTTGGACAGATCCAAATATCCGAGAGAACATGATCAATGGATCTTTATCCATTCTCAATGCTACCAAAAAGGCTGGTGTGAAAAGGATCATTGTTATGGGTGGAGCCGGTTCTTTGGAAGTACAACCTGGAGTGCAACTGATTGACACCCCAGAATTTCCAAAAGAGTATTTTGCCGGTGCAGACGGTGCAAGGCAGATATTAAACCACTTACGATCAGAGAAGGAATTAGATTGGACCTTCCTTTCTCCTTCTGCCATCATCGAACCAGAAGGTTCAAAAACTGGTAACTATCGTGTTTCCAAAGAATCTCTTCTTGTTGATACCAACGGGCATAGTCATATTTCACTGGCCGATTTAGTAAAAGCTTTTGTGGATGAACTAGAAGAAAAAAAACATGTAAAACAAAGATTTACAGTCGGATACTAGTTCGATTGATAAGAAATACATTGTGTATATCCGAAGACTTCGAGGTTACACAATGTATTTTGTTAGCTCTTATTGATACTTCATTAAAAAAGAATCGATTGCCCCTTGTTTGACCTGACCATCGATACTTCCATTGGTAAAACCAGAATAATAAATTGTTCCATATCGATCCGCTGATATCCCTCTTCCATAAAGAGTCGATCCGCTATTCCCTGAAGTTTTGGTCCAAATCAAATTTCCGTTTCCATCATATTTGGAAAGATAGGCATCTTGCACACCTATGAGTGTGTTACCATTTAGATTACCAGTCGTATAACCCGTAGTATAAACATGGAAAGCATTGTCTGCATAAACTTGAATTCCATTGGTGTTTGATGTTCCGCCACCATTCAACAATCGTGTCCAAATTTTCTCACCCGATACGCTAAATTTTGTTAAAGTTTGAACCGTATTTCCATCTTTAGATTGGCCATCTAAATTCCCGCTAGTATCTCCTACCAGATAAACAGAACCTTTTTTATCCAAAGACATTCCCACGATGTTAGTCGTTGCACTTGTTAATCCCAAATACCGCGACCATTTGATTACACCATTTGTGTCTAAAGAAAATAAAAAGGAATCAGATACTCCTCCTGGTAATGTTGTACCTAAGAAGGAACCGGAACCCCCCACAATCCCTGTTACGAATAGACGATTAGAAACCGGATCAAATTGAATTTGGTGCCCATAAGCTGTAAAGCCTACTTGGCCAATCAACCTCGTCCAAATTAAATCACCATTCCTGCTATATTTAAAAATGATCACATTACGAGTATTACCTGCTGTTTCACCGTTAACTACTTGAGTTTCGGTGTTACCCGTAATATAAACGTTTCCTTCATTATCGGATGTGATACCTGACCCTAATGTTTCATCACCCGTCGGAAAAATTCTTGTCCAAAATACGACTCCAGAAGGATGCATTTTAATCACAAGACTACCTCCACCACTTGCTGGAAGTTCATTGAAAGGGCCATTGGAACTTCCAACGATACAAAGATCTCCAAAAGCATCGATATGAATCAGTTCAGCATATGTTGACGAAACAACGGAACTGCCCATCTGTTTCAACCGATGAACATTTCCTTCTCGATCAAATTGGGATACAAAAATATCGACATAATCATCAGTAGTAGGTGATATTTTTGGCTGATTCAATAAAGATCCTGTTGTTGTACCAAGTTGATAAATAAATCCATTTCTTTCAGCAGCATTGGATAGTGAATAGGTATCGAACCCTGTCTGGCCAAGTAACCTTGTCCATTGTTTGACACCTTGATTGTCCTGTGGGATTTCGAAGCATTCTTTATCTTCCAATAAACAACGAAGTAATTGTGTTTCTAAAAATGCTTTTGTGTTTCCATCTGAAGGATTGTTAAACGACAAAGGTTTGCATTGGGATACAATCAAAATGATAAGAAATAGAAATGATCGCATTTTAGACTAAATTTTCCCGATGAATTCTATTTATATTGAATGACAAAAGCATCTTTTGCCCCTGTTTTTGTTTGGGCATCTAGATTTCCCGTAGTTCCTCCGGTTAAGTAAATGGTACCATATCGATCGGAAGATAAAGCCATACCATCTAACGTTACCAAGCTGCTTCCAGACAACCTTGTCCATTCCAAGTTCCCATTAAAATGATACTTCGATAGATAGGCATCTTGAGTTCCATTCAATGTCACTCCTGAAAGATTTCCATTAGTCCATCCAACAGTATAGACATTACCCGCATTGTCTGCATAAATGCCTCTGGAAGTAGTTGTTGTACCCGTACCGGCACCTCGTAACTTTGTCCATTCTCTATTTCCTTTACTATCAAATTTCACTAACAGCTCACCTACGGTACCAGAAAAACTTTCTCCATCGTAACCCGCACTAACATCACCCGCAATATAAAAGAATCCTCTTTTGTCTGCAGAAACACCTCTGATCCATAAATTGACACCGGTTGTACCCAAAATCTTCGCCCATTTGTAATAACCATCTGGATGAAATCCTAAAACAAAACTATCTTGACTGCCAGAAAGAGTTTGATTAAAAAAAGTTCCCGAGCCAATCACATGGCCCACGACGCAAATTTGGTTTGTAGAAGAATCATACGTTGCTTTCACTCCGTAAATATCGATGCCATATCCACCTAACAAACGTTTCCATAGAATGGTTCCAAACCGGTCATATTTGAAAACAAACAAGTTGTAATTACCAGAAGCATTCTCACTATCAATGTTCGTTAGCTCCGTATGCCCTGTAACATAAATATTCCCTTGTAAATCGGAAGTGATGCCCACTCCCGCAATTAGTTGAGTTGCATTTGCGTAAAAAATTTTTGACCAGAGTAATTCCCCCTCACTAGAGAATTTGATCAATAAAGATCCAAAATCAGTAGATGAATATCCTACAAAGGCACCAACCGTCGATCCTGTTACAATGACATCACCAAAAGTATCTACATGAATTTCGAGTATATCAGAATGATAGTTGCCTACTGAGCCCATCTGACGAATCCACAATCGATTCCCATTTGGATCGTATTTCGCTAAAAAAATATCGGTATACAACCCATTAGCAATTTTTGTTTGCCCAGGAAGGGCCCCAGTTACCTTACCAGCAATATAGTTATTACCATCGAAATCTGTTGCAGATGCTAAAGAATTCGTTGTTACTGCGATAGTGCCTCCTAACAACCTAGTCCATTGTTTGATACCTTGGTTTTGTTGTTTGATTTCATAACAGGGAACAAGTCTGTAGATACAATTCCATATAGCAGTTTCTAAATATGCTTTTGTATTTGAATCCGATGGATTATTGAGATTAGTTTGTGTACATTGAAAAGTAAGAGAAAGTATAATTAAAAATAAAAGTATTCGAATTCTCATAAGAATCCTTCTAAAATTCATTGTCGTGATAAGGCTGGGTCTAAAATTCCAGCTTCTAAAAATCCTTTGGCTCTTAAAATACAAGAATCGCATTTTCCGCAAGGTTTTCCTTTGATAGGATCATAACAAGAATGAGTTAGGTGGAGTGGTGCGTCTACCTGGATTCCCAGTTCAATAATTTCTTTTTTACCCAGATGCAAAAGTGGAGTTTTGATTTGGATGGAATCACCATCGCCACTCACACCTTTTTTTGTCCCAAGATTTGCCATCTTTTGGAATGATTCAATAAACTCTGGCCGGCAATCGGGATACCCAGAATAATCAAGTGCATTGACTCCAATATAAATGGAATCATACCCATGGCCTTCTGCCAGTGACAAAGCAAACGATAAAAATAAAATATTACGCCCTGGGACATAGGTATTCGGAATTTCTTCTTCGATCCCACTAAACAAGGATTTGGCGTTCTTTCTCACCTTGATTTTTTTTTCGGTAAGGGAACTTCCCAAAAAAAATCCAGGATCCAATTTTTGGATCACATGTTTGATTCCGAGAGTTTTTGCGATTTTTTTACTTTTGATCAGTTCAATTTTATGTTTTTGAGAATAATCGAAAGATAAAGCGAGTATTGGTAATTTTTTGTTTTTGGGATAACCAAATTCTTTAGCTGCCACATAAAGACAAGTGGTTGAATCGAGTCCACCTGACAGAAGTACAACGGCACCTTTTTTTTCAGATTTGGATTTGGGAGAGGAATCCGTAACGGAAACCATTTACTTTTTTGGTCCCCTGTATACACAGGAACTAGTGCAAGTTTCGTAGAGAGTAATTTTATCAAGCAGCGGCAATTTTGGTTTGAGTTGGTTCCAGAGCCAAACAGCAATGTTTTCGCTCGTTGGGTTTTCTAAACCTGGTACATCATTCAAAACATAATGATCCAAATGTTCGTCTAAGATTGGTTTTACGATGGATTTTAGTTCCCCAAAATCCATGATCCAACCTGTATGCGGATCAATCTCACCCTTCAAATACACAGCAAAACGAAAGCTATGGCCATGCATCCGTTTGCATTTATGGCCTTCGGGAACATTTGGTAAAAAATGTGCGGCTTCAAAACCAAAGGTTTTGGAAAGTTCAAGCTCTTCCATTACTCTTCCGTCGCGTATTCCGTAAAGAGTGACTTTTGGTTTCCAGCATGGTCTTGGAATTCCACTGGGTAATTGGATGTGAAACAAGCATCACAAAACCCACCACCCTTATGACCTTCCACTGCTTTGTGCATTGTATCCAATGTTAAATAAGCAAGGGAATCCACACGAAGATACTTTTGGATTTCATCAATACTATGTGTGGAGGCAATCAGTTCTTTATGCGTAGGAATATCGATTCCGTAGTAACAAGGGGATACTGTTGGTGGTGCGGAAACTCGGAAATGAATTTCTTTAGCGCCAGCATTACGAATCATCTTGATGATTTTGCGGCTTGTGGTTCCCCGCATCACCGAGTCGTCAATGATGACCACGCGTTTTCCGTTCACCACTTCTTTCACCACATTGTATTTGATTTTGGCTCCAAAGTCCCGAATCTTTTGGTCCGGTTCAATGAAAGTTCGACCAATATAATGAGAACGCACAAGACCACTTTGGTAAGGAATTCCTGACTCTTCACTGTAACCAAGTGCCGCAATGTTTGCAGAATCGGGAACAGGAATGATCACATCGGCTTCCACCGGCATAACACGTGCAAGCTGGCGACCGAGAGATTTTCTTACTTTGTAAACGGATTCTTCAAAAATATAGGAATCAGGTCTTGCGAAGTAGATATATTCAAAAATACAAAGGCTTGGTTTTGCTTTTGGGAATGGATAGAGAGAGCGCATTCCGGTATGATCGATGACAACCATCTCTCCTGGTTCCACATCTCTTACATATTCCGTTTCTGTGATATCAAAAGCACAGGTTTCCGAAGCAAAGACAATGGCCCCATCCGAACGTTTCCCCATCACGAGTGGACGGAAACCATTTGGATCACGCACAGCAATGAGGTATCTAGGAGTTAAAACTAACAGAGAGTAGGCACCGCGAACTTGTGCGAGTGATTCACAGAGTGCTTCTAACAAATCTGTTTTATGGCTTTTCGCCATTAAGTGGACGATGACTTCAGAATCAATGGTGGTTTGGAAGATCGATCCGTCTCTTTCGAGCTTATTTCGAATGTCCCAGGAGTTGACTAGGTTTCCATTGTGGGCAAGAGCCACAGGACCTAAGTGGGATTCCACGCGGATGGGCTGAGCATTTCGTAAAAAACTCGCTCCCGTTGTGGAATACCGGTTGTGACCAATGGCCGCATCCCCAATGAGCTCTTTGATCTTCGGTTGAGTGAAGATATTTGCCACGAGACCCATGTTGGCATACCGGTATAAGTGAGATCCATCGGTTGTGACGATCCCACTGGACTCCTGGCCTCGGTGTTGCATTGAGTACAAACCTAGGTAGGTAAAATTAGCAGCTTCCTTGCTATTGTAGATGCCGAAAATGGCACATTCTTCTTTTGGTTTGTCAGATTGGAGAATCATTGTTAGAATGACAATTGCAGTATTTCCAAAATCCCAATTAGATGCAAATCAATTCCAACTATATTCTCGTTGATACAGCAAAAGCTTTGGATTTAGCTCTGATCAATCTCAGACAGTCCAAAATCATGTCGATCGACACCGAGTCCTCCGGTTATTACACGTACTATCCCAAAGTTTGCCTCATCCAGATCAATTCTAATGGCAAAAACTACCTAATTGACCCACTAAAGATCACAAATTTGTCAGCTTTGGGTCCTTTATTCGAAGATGAGAACATTCTCAAAATCTTCCACTCGGCACAAGACGACATCAAAGCCTTAAAACGAGACTTTGGGTTTAAATTTGTGAACACGGCAGATACAATGATCAGTTCTCGGTTGTTGTCATTAGAACAAAGTTCATTGTCACATGTTGTGGAACATTATCATAAAGTGACACTTTCTAAAGTAGAACAGAAGTCTAACTGGGAAATTCGTCCCCTTCAAAAACAACAACTCAAATACGCAGCACTCGATACGGCTTATTTAGAATCCATTTGGTTAAAAATGGAAGAAGAATTAAAACGTAGAACTCTCTATGAAGAAGCAAAATCAGAATTTGAATTCATAGCCTCAGAAGAGTATGTAGCCAAAGAAGGAGAAGGATTCTCCCTTGGAAAATTTCCTGACATTCTTAATTTCACTCCACTCGAAAGAAGAAAGGTTTTAGAACTCCTTCGTTACCGTGATGAAAAAGCAAAACGAATCAACAAAGCAAGTTTTCGTGTGTTTAATAACGATAGATTGTCACAAGCTGTCAAAGGACATCCGAACGAAGAAAAATGTGTAGAATGGTTTGGGAAAAAAGACGGAACAGAAATTTTTAAACTTTTGACTGCTGAATACAGTGATCCCATCGACACTTCAGAACTTTCAAAACGTCATGGCGAAGACTTAAACGAAGACGAAAATCATAAATTCGAAAACGCTAAAAAATGGCGACTCCGTATTATGCGTGCTAGACGGATGGAACACTCCCTACTTCCATCGAACAAACAACTCATTGTTATTTTGCGAGCAGCACCAAAATCTTTAGAGGAATTAAAAGCCCTTCATGTGTTTTCCGATTGGAAAGTACAAAACTATGGTCCAAGTTTACTTGCTGCCATCCAAGGACTTCCATTTGATTCGATGATCAACCGTTTGGTGGCCATTCGTTCCAAAGAAGCCTTTGTTGCCAAACGTAGGAAAAAACAAAACCAAAACGCAAAAGACGAAGGTTGATGTTACCTTACCAGTCCTTTGTAGAAAAACTTTCAAGGGACTTCGACGAGATTCCAGACACAACCGAAGTCAAGTCAGGTGTAATCTTTCCACTTTTTGGATCCAAAGAATTCGCGGAAGGAATCATCCTAACGGAACGGGCCAAACATCTAAAATCACATCCAGGCCAAATTTCTTTTCCGGGTGGAGTCAAAGAAGAAAATGACCCCAACCTTCTTTTTACAGCCCTTCGGGAATGGGAAGAAGAGATGGGAGTCAAACGTTCTACATTAAATGTTCTTGGAAAACTAGAAGGACTCCATACAAGAACCGGTTTCCATATTACCCCGTTTTTAGCCACTTACGAAGGTGATTTTTCCTTTAGGCACAACAGAGATGAAGTTGATCGAGTCCTTCTCGTTCGTTTTTCTGATCTTTGGACAAAACCATTTTATGCCATCCAAGTCCCTGGCCGGGAACATTTTGCTTATTATTTTGATTTGGGGGATGGCCTGCTTTGGGGTGCCACCTGCGAAATGATTTTACGATTCCTACGGGCGCATTCTTCCTTTGACAGAACTCCCCTTCTCGTGAAACCAAACCTGGTAGTTCCGCCTTTTTTAGATCCCAAATCCCTCTAAGGTCAATTCCCGTTTTCGCCGATGGTGTACAAGTGCGGGAAGAAAATAAAATCCTAGGTTGGCGATTTGGCAAATTTTGTAGAATCGTATATTGTGGTTTGTTTTTATTTTCCTTTCTTCCTCTTTCCACACAATCACAACCTAACAAAAGATATGTGTTTATACTCGATGCCAGTGGTTCCATGTCAGAAAAATGGGATGGAAAAACAAGGATGGCGGTTGCCAAAGAAAAACTTTTACAAGTCCTCGGAGGAATGCCCAAAGATGTGAGTGTGGGTCTTGTGGCTTACGGGAACCGAATCGCTGGTTGTTCTTCTGCAAGATTGTACCATCCCATCCAACGCGGGGCAGCCTCCATTGTGAGCCAAAAAATTTCTAACATTGTTCCCGCTGGATCCACTCCCATTGCGCAAACATTAAGTGTGGTTGGTGAATTTCTTTTGAATGATGTCCAAGAAACAGAAATTATTTTTATCTCAGATGGAGTGGAAAGTTGTGACGGAGATCCCAAAGCAGTTCTCTACCAATTAAAAAGTTCAGGAAAAAAATTTCGAATGCAAGTTCTTGGGATCGATATTGACCCTAAAGGGGAAGAAGATCTCAAACGGCTTTCCATTTTAGGAGATGGAAACTATTATCCATTGAAACGCCCGGAAGATTATGATTCTTCTTTCAAACGAATCTTCTTCGCACAAGAACCAGAATCGGCAATTCTCTCAAATTCCGAATCAAAACCTTTGCAAACGCAAGATACATCCACAAACTACCAAAACCAAATCAAAATTCTCAATATTCTTCCTTATGAAGATGGATCCGAATCCGGCTATATTCTCAACTACGAATACTCAGGAAAAACCAATACTTCTTATATGGTTCAGTTGAATCTCTATCCTGCAGAAGAAAAATTACGAAGTTTTCCCATCCCACCCCTGAGAGAAAGGAGGATGGGAGATCTGACCAAACACCAAATTGAATTGAAGGTGGGGACGGAAGGAAAAGGCCGATTCGTTTTTCCACTCCCCAAGGGAAAACGAATGAAGGCTTCCGCTGAATTGTGGGATTTGACGGGAGTTCCGAAAATTCTTGCCCTCTCGGAAGAAAAACCCATTCACGAGAATTAAGGTTCTGACCGAAACTGATACTAATGAGACAAAATTCGATGATTAGGCAGTTGGGAAATAAGGGCATTTTTATGTTAGGATTCCTTATCTCTGTGGGAATGGCTCCCCTGAGTGCCGACAGATCCGTCAGCCAAATTTTTGCAGAAGAAAGAACCAAACAAGGGGATCTCCTCTTCAAAAAGGCAAAAGAATTTTTGGAAGACCGAAACCACTACCAATCCGTAGAATCTTGTAAAAGTTTTTTAATTCTCTATCCCGGCCATCCGAGAACTCGAGAGGTAAGAAAGGCCCTAAGTTCCAATTACCGAATGACGGGAGATATTTTAGCTCTAGCGGAAAATGAACTCAAAATTTATAAAGAATATCCTAATACAGAAGAAGGACTCGAATCCTACTTAATTTCTGGCAAAGCCTATGTTCGGATGGGCAGAGAAGACAAAGCCCATCAGATTTTTCAGGACATTATCAAAAATACGTATTCCAGTAAAATTGCTCAGGAAGCGGAATTAGAACTGACTCAGATGGAAATTTTAGGAGAGAGTAAAAATAAGTAATTTTTACGAAAATATTGCCCTAGGGATCTCCGATAATAAACTAGGCACGTTGAGCAAAAAGGGTTCAGAGATTTAAGAATGTCGTTTTTTCAAATGGTTACTTTCCCAGCGAACTCCTACATCATTGTAGAGGGGAAAAAGGATGCGAACAATTTCTATATCATCCGTGAGGGGAAGGTACGTGTCACTCGTGAGACTGCTGTTGTCGGTGAAGATCCAAACCAAGTTTTAGGACCTGGTGACTTTTTTGGTGTGGTTGCAGCCATGAGCCAACACCCTCAAATTGAATCTGCCACATCCCTTACCAATGTATCTTTAATCTCTGTTAGTTACGACCAATTTGGAACCCTAATCCAAAAGTCCACTGCTGTGGCTATGAATATCATTCGTTTCTTCTCTATGAAGTTACGACAATTTGATACCACCATCACCAGATTGTCCTTTCGAAATGCAGTCGAAGAAGATCCAAACGAACTCTTTAAAATTGGTGAATACTACTTCCAACAGCAAAATACATCACATGCAACATTTGCTTACCAAAGTTATCTAAAACACCTTCCCAATGGTCAGTTTGTTCCGCAGGCAAAACTACGTTTGCAGACAATCAACCAACCATTCCAAGCACCTCCTATCGATTACAATAAATTCAATCGAAACTACAAAGATAGTGAGATGATCTTTTGTGAACACGAACCAGGTAAGGAATTATTCATTTTACAAAGTGGAAAGGTTAAAATTTCCAAAATTGTAAACCAAAACGAAGTGATGCTCGCTGTTCTCCAAGCGGGAGATATTTTCGGAGAGATGGCCATCCTTGATAACAAACCTCGCTCTGCTTCTGCGGTGGCTGCGGGTGACGTAGAACTACTTGCCATCAACAAAGCCAACTTTGAAGGAATGGTAAAAGCCCAACCACAATTGGCGACAAGGCTCATCACTCTTTTGTCAGAAAGAATTTGGATCGCCTACAAACAACTTGCGAACTTACTTCTCAAAGACCCACAAGGCCGTATCGTAGATACCCTAATGACTTTGGCTGAAAAAAACCGAATCAAAGTGGCTCCCAAACAAGCTTACAATTTTGAAATTGGAACCAAAGACCTTCTTAAGATGGTAGGCCTCACCGATCCCAAAGACGAACTGATCATCTCCGATATCATGAAGAATAATAAATTTATTCGTATGGATATGGGAAAAATTGTTTGTTCCGACATGGCAGAGCTAGAAAAACTCGTCCAATTCTATCATAAAAAGGCTAACATGGAGAATAAGCTCAAGAAGCTGAAATAACTTCTTGCCAACTTTCCCCTCCTGACTTACGTTAGAGGCCAACGAAATATGAGTGATAAGATACTAGTCGAAGAAAAAGGAAACACGATCCGTGTTCGTTTTATGGATCAAATTCTGGACGGAAATGCACCAGAGCTCCGCGAAATTTTGGCAGAAATTTTAGAAAAGAACGTTCAAGAAATCTATTTGGATTTGGAGAAAGTGGTGATCGTGAGTTCCCTTGGGATTTCTCGTCTCCTCTCTTTCAAAAACAAAGCCGACGAAAAGAAAATGTCAGTGAAGATTGTCAACATCCAAGAGAAACTAAAAGAAACTTTGAAGAAGTTGATGTTGGATCAATTTTTTGGTCTCTAAAACAATCTAACTTTTCTTTTGCAACCCTAAAAGGCCCAATCAGAAAACCCACTCCGAATTAGAGTTGGTTCCGATTGGGTTACTTGTTTACCCCTAACAATCTATATAAAACTAATTTCGAATCATAACAATTTGAATTGATTTCCATTCCTATCAATTTTTAATTTCCCGTTATGTCCAAACGCATTCAAAAAATCTTAAACCGGTTACAACTTGTCCATCTCACAAAAGGTTTGAGTGATGAAAGCGCTCGTGCTTTGCGAGTGAATGCGACTTTCCAAACCATTATGTTTTTGATTCCCACCTTTTTACTACCGGTGATTTATTTTACAGAACCTCCCGAAACTCATTTAATCTCTTTTGCCTCTTATATTATTTTTGTTTTACCTTTAGGATATTCTCGTTATCTTTTATATAAAGGAAATTATGCAATGAGTGCTGTTTTTGCCCTACTTGCTAGTAATTTTCATATAACAATACTTAGTTTATCTCAAGCCGATGATCCAGCACCCCTTGGATTTTTACTTTTTGCCGTGATTCCTTTTTTAATGATTCCTAGGCAAAATATTAAACTCCGATGGCTCTTTGTGAGTGTATCTGCATTTTTATTTTTAAGTTCACAATACTATTATCGGGTGATGGGTGGAGAAGGTATTTTTGGTCCACCGAAATGGGTTGTGCCAGCGGATTATTTAATGCCCCCTCTGGTCTTACTTGTTGTCTTTTTTATTCTTTTAATCAATCAGTTTGTAAAAGCAGTCAATCGGGCTGAAGACAAACTCATCGCAGAACACCAAAAATCCGAAAGTTTATTACTCAATGTTCTACCATTGGAAGTTGCCAGAGAATTAAAACAAAATGGAGTGAGTAAACCAAAACATTATCCATCGGCAACAGTATGTTTTACGGACTTCGAAGGATTTACAAAAATAGCAGAGACACTTTCTCCTTCTGAACTTGTGGAAGAACTCGATCGTTGTTTTTCTTACTTCGATAGTTTGATGGAACGTCACAAACTCGAAAAATTAAAAACCATTGGTGATAGTTATATGTTTGTTGGTGGGATTCCCAAAACCAATTCTACCCATGCCATCGATAGTGTTTTAGCAGCACTGGAAATCCAAGCATTTATGAACCAAATGAAAGAAATTAAAACGGCACAAGGATTACCTTATTGGGAACTCCGACTAGGAATTCATTCAGGGGAACTGATTGCCGGTGTGATTGGGGATAAAAAATTCGCTTACGATGTTTGGAGTGATACAGTGAATACTGCTAGTCGGTGTGAATCTTCAGGAATGACAGGAAAAATCAATATCTCCTCATCTACTTATGAACTCATCAAAGATTTTTTCCTTTGTGAATACCGAGGGGAGATCCCCGCAAAACACAAAGGAAATATTAAAATGTATTTTGTAGAAGGACTCCTTCCCGAATTACAAAGGGAAGGCCATCCGCAAGTTCCCAACCAAGAGTTTGTAAACAGGTACAAAGCTCTCAGAATTACAACTTAAGACAGGATTACCAATCTTAAGTCTGTATTTGTGGTGAAAGTCTAAAATCCTTGGTCTTTCAAATCAGCTTTCATCATGATTTGAACTAGTTCTTTAAACTTAACTTTTGGTTCCCAACCTAACTGACGTTTTGCTTTTTCTGGGTTTCCTATGAGAAGTTCCACTTCCGTCGGTCTATAGTATTTTGGATCAATTTTCACAAGGACTTGGCCAGATTTTTTATCCTTACCCACTTCCTTGTCTTCTTTGCCTTCCCAAACGACTTCGTATCCTGCAATTTTATAAGACTCTTCAATGAACTCACGAACTGTGTGTGTTTCGTTTGTTGCGACAACATAATCATCTGCTTTGTCTTGTTGTAACATCATCCACATCATTTCGACGTAGTCTGGTGCATAACCCCAGTCACGTTTAGAATCAATGTTTCCCATTGTGATAAAGGGAAGTTTTCCCGCTTTGACAGCAGAAACACCCAGTGTGATTTTTCTAGTCACAAAGGTTTCCCCACGTCTTGGTGATTCATGATTGAATAAAATACCGTTAGATGCGTGCAAACCGTACGCTTCTCTATAATTCACAACCGCCCAATACGCATAAAGTTTAGCGACTGCATAAGGGGAACGAGGGTAAAATGGTGTTTTTTCTGTTTGTGGAACTTCTTGGACAAGGCCGTAAAGTTCCGATGTAGAAGCCTGGTAAAAACGGGATTTGATCCCTGTTTGTTTGATGGCATCCAGAATTCGTAAGGTTCCAACAGCATCCACTTCGGCAGTGTATTCAGGAACCTCAAAGGAAACCTGCACATGCGACTGGGCCGCCAAGTTGTAGATCTCAGAAGGTTGGATTTTTTCTAAAATACGATTTAAGTTAGAGGAATCTGTCATATCACCATAATGAAGGTGGAGATTTTGGTTTCCGTGCAGATGTTCAATGCGATTGCGATTGAAAAGGCTTGTTCTGCGAACGATTCCGTGGACTTCGTAGCCTTTTTGGAGCAGAAGTTCTGCCAGATAGGAACCGTCTTGGCCTGTGATTCCGGTGATGAGTGCTTTTTTCATAGATCAGAGATCAGTATTTTTAGTTTCTTTGGTAAGAAAAGGAAAAATGAGTCGGAAAGGGCAAATATTCTGAAAAAGTAGACCCGATTTCCTTTTGCTATTTCTTTCCTTTTTCCAACTGTGACATTTATTACAAAGTTTACAGTTATGTTACATAAGATTCGTAATCCATTCCCGTTGGCATCTCTCTTTTGGTGTGTCTATTCCTTCCCTCTCGCAATGGTAGCGGAAGAAAAACAAGAGCCCAAAGTAGAAACGAGTGCGAGCCAGGCAAACCCACCTGCCACCACGCAAACACCAGTGGTAACGGCTCCCGCACAATCGACACAAGCGGTGACCACTCCTGAAAACAAATCCAATTGGGAAACGGGACTCGGAAAAGGAATCAAAGCGACATCCAATGATGGTAAACACAATATCCAACTGCGGTTCCGATCCCAAGTCCAAGGAAACCAAAGTTTTCAACTGGATCCTTCTCAGGACACAACCAACTTCCTTGTCCGTCGTACACGATTACAACTGAAAGCAGGATTATTCAATGATACTTGGCTTGTGAATCTACAAATGGGTTTTGCTGAACGAGATATGGAAAGCCAAAGACGGAACACGTTACGGGATGCGAACATTGTGTACAACCAATATCGGGATGTAAAGGTTGCTTTTGGCCAAATGAAGGTTCCATTTAGTAGGCAACGTTGGAATTCATCCGGTGCCTTACAAACGGTTGATCGGTCTTCTGTTACCGCTGAATTTAATTTAGATCGTGATGTAGGAACTTATCTTTTTTCTGAAGATCTTTTTGGCAACAAACGAATGTTTGCTTATTATCTAGGTGTTTTTGGTGGACAAGGAAGAAACCGAGTCGAAAGACAAACTCCCGGTGTACTGACTGTTGCTAGATTTATATTTTCTCCCTTTGGTGGGATGTCAAAATCCGGTTCTGATAATGATTGGTTATCCGAAGGTGATTTTGCCAGATACAAAGAACCCAAGTTGTCGATTGGAGTCTCAGGCGCTTACAACAAAAATTCAGACCGTTCCCTCAGTACACATGGAACAGAATATACATTTGCAAAATTCAATTATAGTCATGCGGCCGGAGATATCTATTTCAAATGGATGGGTTTTTCCTTCCAATACGAATGGTTATGGCGAAGAGCAAACACCGCTTATGTGGAAAGAACAGTAAGCTCCGCACTTTCCAGAGAATACTCGAGAAGTGGGCAAGGCCACTTTGTTCAATTGGGATATTTGTTTACAAATAATTATGAACTTAGTTTTCGATTTGGTGAATTTCGTCCCTTGGGAGAAACCGATCCTAGTTTGAAGTACTCTAGGGAAGTGGGAGGAGCACTCTCTTATTATTTCGCAGAACACAATTTAAAATGGCAAACGGATTACTTTTATTATACAGGAACTCCAACGGCTGCGGAAGGGGATCATGTGGTTCGTACACAAATACAGGTATTCTATTAAAATGAACCAATTGATAAGAACATACATCACAATATTTTTGTTAATTTCTTTTTTAGGACAATGTAAAGCCCAAAGAGAAGATAAAATTAAAGAAACACAAAACAAGTGTTTGGAGACTATGTATTTGGCAAGTCTCAATGCAGGAAAACCAGGATTCAGCGGAACATTCCAATTTTTAGGTTCTTGTTCTGGAACTTCCAACTATTCACCATCCTGCATGGAACAGTATGCAGTGGTAAAAGAAGAGATTTCCTGCCCACTGGGATATACAAAGTCATCTACAAAATGTTCGGTGCAAAACTTGGTAGGAGTTTGCAGATACCAACCAAACGGCGATACAACCAAGGTAACAACTGTAGTTTATGTTAAGCCAAATGATACAAGTGAATCAGCCATCGCCAATTGCCAAAGTTATGGGACAGGTTCCCTATTTACGGAAACCTATCTGAACCCAGGAGACAGATCTACATCTCTCGATTCCATCCTGACCACTGCCTATCTTTGTATCGATAAAGCAGAAAAAAACTAAAATAGTCCTTCATACACTTTGGCTTTCTTTGTCGTTAACAGAAAAGGACGGCCAAAGGAATTGGTGAGTGAGGCATCGGGATCGACTCCTGCCGCTTTGTAAATGGTAGCGACAAGATCCCGAACATGAAGTGCTTCATTTGGTTTTACTGGTTTGGATCCGGTTTCATCGGTTTCTCCCAAAACATATCCTTTATCAAATGGGCCTCCACCAAGTAAAGTTGACCAAACTTTGGGATGGTGGTCACGACCATCTCTTGATCCCACATCAGGGGTTCTGCCAAATTCACTAGTAAGAACAAATAACGTTTGTTTGATGAGACCAGTATGATTTAAATCCTCTAACAAAGCCGCAATTCCCATATCGGTTTCTTTCATAATTTTTGTAATTTGTGCTTTGTTGCCGGTATGAGTGTCCCATCCTCCAATCGAAATATGAATGAATGGAACTTCCTGGGCTGCGAGTCGTTTGGCAAGTAACATCGCCTTTCCCTGCCAAGTGGTTCCGTAACGTGCTTTTGTTTTTTCATCTTCCAAACTGATTCGAAAACTATCTATGTTTTTGGAATTTCGAAATTCTTCCGCTGCTACAAGCATATTCTTCCAATGTTTGGATTCACTTGTCGGATAGGTTTTTGCAAATTCCTCGTTCATAAAAGAAACCAAATCTTTTCTTCGAAGGATTCGATCATCAGCAAATTTTCCATAGGATGGATTTAAGTGTTGGATGGGTTCATCCACATTTCCAATGTGATAACCTGAATAATCGATTCCAAGGAACCCAGAGTTTCCATTTTTTCCACCACGACCGCCAATCGACACATAACTGGGGAAATACGAAGATTTGAGTTTTGATTTTTTGGCATAAGCAATCACGGCACCGAAATGGGGGATGTCGGGAAATCCCATAGCTTCTGTCATTCGGTATCCAGTACTGAGTAACATCTGTGCAAAACCATGATCCCCTTCTTCACTCCAAGTGGAACGAACGATTCCAATCGAATGCAGTTGTTTGGCGGTAAGAGAAAAAGGTTCTAAAACAGAAAGCCCCGAGATACTGGAACTGACTTTTCCAAAAGCACTGTTTGGTTTGGGATCAAGAGTGTCTACATGGCTCATCCCTCCCATCATTTCAATAAAGATGACTGACTTTACCTTGGAAGGAAGAACAATGGACTCCTCTTCTTCATCGGCAAACAAACTACTGGAAGAATTGGCAGAAAACAAAAAGGGACTCAGTCCCAAACTGAGAATTGATTTTTTTAAAAATTCTTTGCGATCCATTATAATTCCTTAGTTGATATGTTGGAACTCTTGGCTATTGATGAGAGCCCAGAGAATGTCTTGGAGTAAATCTTTGTCAAAAGTAGTATCTGGTTTTGACAGAAGTGTTTTTATTTTTTCTTTTTCTTTTAAGTTTGGTTCGCGACCTAAAAGTCGGAAGTAAAGGTTGGTGATGACTGCATTCATTGATTTTACTTGATCAAATTCGCCTTTCACAAGAGAATCTTTGTTCCCAAAATCCCATACCAGTTTTCCCACAACACGACCATTCATTAGTGTTAACATTTGTTCAATGGTAAGTTCTTCCACATCATCTGAAATATCCACACGGGGGCCAGATCCAAAGACTGATAACATCGTGTGATAGGGTGCAGGCCTTTCCACTTCCACAGCATTAGTGAATTCTTTTAAGTTGTCTTGAGGGAATCGAACAGAACCTGTACCAGTCAAATCATAAGGTTTTTTATCCATAAGGCCCGTGATCCAAGATAAATTCCTTTCGCGGATATTACTGATTTTTTGTGAATCGGAAACTCGGATGAGAGAGTTCAAAAGTTGGTCACTGTCTAATCGTTTGGGAGAAAAATACCGAATGGGATCTTGGTCACTTGGGTTATTTGTCAGCGAACGATTGTAAGCGCTGGATGTGACAATGTATAAAATGAGTTCTTTTAGTTTTAAGCTGTTGGTTAAAAAATAAGAATCGAGGTGGTTTAAAATCTCTTCACCCGTAACAACTGTGTCTTCATTCCAATCGTCGAGTGGTGTGAAAAAACTCCAACCCATAAGTTCTGTCCATACTCGGTTGATGATGACTTTACGGAACCGGTCATTGGATTTGTTTGTCAACCAATCAGCAAAGGCCTTTCTACGATCTTCACCGAGTTTGAGTTTGGCTTCTTTTCCATCCAAAAATTTTGGTCGAACCAAATCTCCACCTGGAGCATCATCTGTATGAGGAAACCGAAGTCCGAGTTTCGGTTGGTAATAAAGTGTGGCATACTCTACTTCATGTTTCTTTTGGTAGTCTTTTCGTTGTTCGTCGCTCCATTTGTTCCAATTGTCTCGATTCCAATCATTGTTTTTATCTTGGAGATTTTTTTGGTCTTCCATGGGAAGATGGACTTCTAATTCTCTCGGAACATAACTAAACGATTTTCCATACCGATCGGCTTCCCAAGTTCCATCCCGAAAGAATTGTTGGCTAAAAAAAGCAGCCAAAGCATAATAATCCCTTCTTGTAAAATCAGAAATATAAGGATGGTCATGGCACCTAGCACAAGCCACTCGTTTTGCATAAAATAACCTTCCAACATACTCTGCAGTTTGTAAAGGATCGGCCCCGTCCCGAATGTAGAACATGGTAGCCGGTGATTCTTTTACATTGCCAGTAGAGGTTAACATCTCTTGCACCAATTGGTCATAAGGTTTATTTTTATGAATCGATTGGGCTACATATTGAAAGAAAGCCCCTGTGGGAATTTTACGCCCTTTGGATTTGTCACGAAACATGGATGTAAATTTAGTTCCCCAATATTCGGCAAACTCAGGTTGTTTTAAAAAACTAACAGCAAACGATTCTAAACTTTGGTCGGGAGTTAAGGCATCTAATTCTTTCCATTCGCTCACACTGGGAATCACCCCGCGGAGTTGGAGGGAAAGCCTTCGAAAGGTAATTTTTTTGTCCGCCTTAACTGTATTAGGTGAAAGTTTTAAGTATAAACTATCTAATGGATGAACCGCATTCTGTTTTGACCGCGACTGAATGTAACCAAAAGAGAAAATAACAAGGAGGAAAGACAGGATTAAGAAACGAAAATTGCCAAATGGTTTTAGTACCAATCTCATATTCCAAGAATTCTAGGATGGATTTTGGGAATTGAAAATATTTTTCTTGCAAAAGTCAATTTTTTGCGGATAAACCTTGGTTGCGATGGCAGAAGAAAAAATCTATGAAATGCTTTGGGACTGCGAGTTTTGCGGTTCTAAAAAGTTACTCGGTAAAACACATAGGCATTGTCCGAACTGCGGTGCCACACAAGATCCAGGCCGTAGATACTTTCCAAACGAAGCAGACAAAGTTGCTGTCCAAGATCATATTTATTATGGCGCAGATAAAACCTGTCCTTTCTGCCAAACTGCCAATGGTGCCAAAGCCACGTTTTGTGGAAACTGCGGTGGTTCTCTCGATGGCGCTCAAACTGTCAAACTTCGTTCCGACCAAGATGGGCTCACTGAAGACTCAGTGCAAAAAGCAAAAGAAGATTTAGCATTTGAAAATTCAGAATTCATCAAACCACATCCCAAAACTCCGAAATGGGTGTTATGGTTACTGGGAACCATTGTTTTCGGTGGGATTGGATTTGTTTGCCTTGGTGTGTTATGGACTGAAAAAGTAGAATTACAAATCACTCACCATGAATGGTCTCGTACCATTGCCATTGACCAATTCAAACCTGTATCAGAATCCGAATGGTGTGATTCTATGCCAATGGGTGCGTACAGTGTGTCCAGAAGCCGTCAGATCAGAAGTTATGACAGTATTCCTGATGGAGAAGATTGCCGTACAGTTCGTTCGGATCGTGGAGACGGAACTTTTTCTGAAAGTGAAAGTTGTACAACGAAATACAGAAAAGAACCTGTTTATGATGACCATTGTAGTTACCGAATTGATAAATGGGCCTTTGATCGCAACGCTGTGGCCAAAGGATTTGGAACCACACAAGAACCCTATTGGCCCACTCCGCAAATTCGCGAATGTTCCAGTACAAGTATTGGTTGTGAAAGGTTAGGCACAAAAGAAGAAAAGTATTTAGTCCATTTCACTGAATCCAGTGGTGAAACCAAAGGTGAAAAACATGACTGCGAATTTGACCAAACAAAATGGAAATCACTTCCTGCCAAAGCCATCTACCAATCAGAAAAAAGTGTCATCTTCAATTACATCACTTGTGACACCATACAAACATTAGAAGGAAACGTAACAGAGGAATAAAATGGATCAAACTTGGTTAAAAACCACATTAGAACGATTTAAGAACGAACAAGATCCCATCCGTAAGTTCTTAAAAGAAACCAAACTATTTGAAGAAGCTCTGGCCAACCAAGAGTTTGAAAAAACGGATCTTCTGGTTCGTAAGGAACTAGGAGCGTTACTTTCTACCTTTAAAGAAAGTTTTCGTAAACTAGAAGAAGGTTTTGTGGCGAAAGCTCAAATCCAAAACATCGGGAAAACAAATCCAGCCACAACTTTATTAGACCGAATCATCATGAAGGTAAGTTCAGCAGGTTATGGAATGAATGGACTTGGCACCGGTGTCAAAGCCACATCGGCAGAAATAGAAAAACTATTAAACCATGACTTTTCTATGTTGGAAAAAGCAGGTGTTTTACAAAAAGAAATTTTGGAAACATTACCAACCGCTTTTGCCACCAATCCAGAAGCAGCCATTGAATCGACTAACAAACTTTTGTTAGACTTCGAAACTCAATTTGAATCAAGAAACTCAATCTTTTTAAAATAACAGGATAAGGAAATAAAACATGGCACTAATAGATAGAATTAAATTTGAAGGTAGTCCCAACGAAATCGTTTGGAAGTATCCATCTGATGAAATCAGTACCGCAGGCCAACTCGTTGTCGACGAAAACCAAGAAGCCATCTTTTTTAAAGAAGGAAAAGCCTTGGATACTTTTGGGCCAGGAACTCATACCTTAAAAACAGGAAACATTCCCATCCTCGAAGCACTCGTCAATCTTCCGTTTGGTGGAAAAACTCCATTCACTGCAGAAGTATATTATGTAAACAAAGCCATTTTTGCAATGAAATGGGGAACAAACACCCCAATTCCATTGGAAGATCCTAAATACAAAATTGTATTAAACATTCGTGCTTTTGGGGATTACAAATTCCGAATCAAAGATTCGAGATCCTTTTTACTCAATGTAGTGAAAGGTGGAAACAGAACCACGAACGAATCCATAGATGAATTTCTAAAACCAAACATTGTCCGCGGTATCGGCGATTTTATTGCAGAAGTGATCTTAAACAACAACACCTCTGTAGTTGAAATTAACAAATATAGAGATGAAAGTTCTACCGCTGGAAAGGTCAAACTTGCTCCTGAATTTGAAAAATATGGAATCGACTTAACAGAGTTTAACGTATCTTCGGTGAACTTTGATCAAAACGATCCCAACTACCAAAGAATCCAAAAAATCATCACCGACAAATTTGAAATCGATATGCTCGGGGATAAATACCAACAAAAGAAAATGTTCGATATTGGACAAGCGGCCGCAGAAAACGAAGGCCAAGGTGGTGGGGCTATGGGTGCCGGGATGGGCATGGGTATGGGGATGAATATGGGCCAAATGATGGGTAATATGATGAACCAAGGTGGAGGACAAGGTGGTGGGACAGCACCTGCCGGCAATGATCCTGCCGCTCGGATTGCCAAACTCAAAGGTTTACTCGACCAAGGCCTCATCAACGCCGAAGAATTTGAAGCAAAGAAAAAAGAAATCCTCTCTTCTTTGTAATTCGAATCTCCTAAACCAAACTTTCGCAAACCAAAAAAAAACACTCCATCTTGAGAAAGTATCTAACTTTCTTTAGGTGGAGATTGGAACAAAATAATCAGAAAATAAGAAAATTAGTCAGAAACTGGTTTACTGTATTAAAATAACCAATTTTCAATTTGACAAATTGCACGAAACTCGTGTAAAATAATAAACATGAAAAGTATTACTTTTAGAGCTGATGAAAGGGCAATTGAAAAAGCTCGTCTAAAAGCAAGTAAACAAAAAAGGTCACTCAATGACATTTTTAATGAATGGCTCCGCGCTTATTCTGAATCTGAGCCAAAAGATTTCGATCTAGATGCATATTTGAAAAAATTTGAATATGTAAAGATAAACCGAAAAATAACACGTGAAGAAGCAAATGAAAGGTAAAATCTTCATCGATACGAATATATTTATTTACTTCTTTTCACAAAAGGATTTTGAAAAAAAGGAAATCTCTTCAAATATCATAAAGGCTTCTTTTAAATCTGATAGATTTTCTATAAGTTACCAAGTCATCCAAGAATTTAGCAATGTTATGCTTACAAAAGGACAACCACCAATGAAGGGTCAGGATATTTCAAGTTTCATAGAAAAAATCTTAGATCCGATTTGTTCTTTTTTCCCAACAATTGAGTTTTACAAAAATGCTCTGAAATTAAGAGAGAAGAATAAATTATCTTATTATGATTCTTTGATTGTTTTGGCCGCTTTAGAACTCAATTGTGATTATTTATTGTCTGAAGACTTTAATGATGGAACAAAAATTAACAAATTGAAAATCATCAATCCATTCAATAAGGTGAACTCAAAATTACTAAACTCTATTCTATAATTCCCAACTATCTATGCTTAAGAAAACAATTGTTTGATTTCTGCTAAATTGGCTTCGGCTTCCTGTTCACCCTTATCAATGATTTCTTGGTAACGGGCAAAATCAAATAACTGAAACTCTTCTAAATGGAAGTGCACAAACAGGTCCAGTTTGGGGCGTTTCAGCCTTGTGATCTCTCTACCTTCCAAGGTGATGGTTCTTGTCATAATCTGTAAAATAGGTGGGTATTTTAAAGTATCCCAAATATAACGAAAAAATCCCTTTTCTGTTGTATTACGATCTTCAAAAAGTTTTACAGGAACAATTTCTTGCATAGGAGATACGTTGATACCCATCACCACATCTGCACCTTTGGAACGAATGAGATTTTCTGGAACGTTATTGATCATTCCACCATCAACTAACAACTTTTCGCCGAGTCGATAGGGAGGAAAGGCACCAGGCAAACTCATAGCACTGGTGAGTGCTTCCGTGATGGGGCCTTGGTCAAAAATATGTTCTTTCCCCGTTTGTAAATCCACTGCGGATGTGGCAAAGGGAAGAGGAAGTTCCTCTATTCTTTGGTCACCAAAAGCTTTCTTTAACATTCGTTTCATTCGTTTCCCTTTAAAAAAGGCAACGACGGGAAGAGTAGGATCAAAGGCACTTTCCAATCCACCAAAGAAATTTTTTATCATTTCTTCAATTTCTTCTGGAGAATTTTTTCTGGCATATAGAGCAGCAATCACAGCTCCCATAGAAGCACCAGATACAAAATCAAAATGAATTCCTTCTCTATGCAAAACCTTTAACAATCCAACGTGAGCGAGTGCTCTGGCACCACCACCACCTAACGCTAAACCTCGAGTTTTGGAGACCAAATACCTTGCCAATGTATCTTTTTGATAAAAGTTTTTGAGAGATTGGTCTTGTGGAAGATAACTTTTGCGTACTCCACTTTCCATCATACGGATGGCGCGACCTTCAAAGTTACGAATTCGACTTTTCCAAAAATGAATGATTTCTTCTTTTTCTTTATAAAACTTTTCGGGTTCGTCTTCCCAAAAAACAATAAAGTCGGATTGAACCACCAAATAATGTAAATCCATTCTGGATGTGGATTCATCGAAATAAATATGAAGTAAGGGAGTTTTGTTTCTAAGATTGGTGAGATACTCTGAAATCTGAGTGGGATCCATTCCTTTAAAAGTGGAAATGGGAATGGCAGAAGATAATTTTTTGGTGACTTCACCATATTCATCAATGAACGATTTTACTTTTTCACCAAAATGGTATTCTGGTTCCAAAGGTACATGGACACATAACCTGCGTAATCCGACAAAACTATCTTTGTGACTGGATCTGTTTAAGTTTTCTCGCATCCGAGATCCCATCATTTGGATGATGTTTTGTGCAAAAACTTTCTCTTGAGATGCTAATTGTAAAAACAATTTTCCATTCAAAACATAAACGAGGGAATCAATGACTGCGATGGCAGAAGTGGAATGGTTGGAACTGGAGATAAGTGAATTTTCGGCTAACACTTGACCAGAACCCACATAGACGTGGCTTTGGCCGGCGACATTTTCGAGAAGTATTTCACCGTATCTTACAATGTAAATGGATTCCGAAGACTCTCCTTTGTAATAGAGAGCTTCGTGGCTTCGAACTAATTTTTCTTGAACGTTATTTGCAAGTCGTAACAAAACGGAAGGGGAAAGTTTTTTGAACAAATCCACAGACTTTAAAAATTTTTGAATGGCCTGTCTTTCTTGTTCTGTTCGTTTCATTTTCCCCTCGTTCTATTAAATTCGTATGTTCACCCACTCCTTCTTACGAAATTTTCTGACAAAAAGCACTGCCATGAGTAAAATCCAAATAAAAAACGCAGACCAGATTCCAAAATTTCCCCATGCTAGGACTATCCCGAGTAAATAGGCCAAAGGCAACATGATGAGAAAGGATACGATGAGATAAACAAACATCACATAGTACATCATCCCCGCACTACGAAGTGCAGAACCAATCACCATATGATAGGCATCTCCCACTTGGATGAGAGCCACAATACAAAGTGCAGGATAGGCAACCTTTGCTACGGCAGGAACATCGGTAAAAAGTCCAATGAGCCAAGGGCCACCGATGATAAAAAAGAGTCCCATACTTCCCATCACAATCGCAGAGAACGTTGCCGAACGCATGGTTCCTTCGTAAGCCAATCGAATTTTTCCCTGACCCATGGATTGGCCGAGAATGGTAGTGGCTGCAATCCCAAAAGAGAATCCAGGCATAAACGACAAACTAAGGCATGTTAATACAACACTTGCAGAAGCTAAAGTGGTTGTGCTAATCATTCCTGCAATTTTATAAAATCCAGAGAAAGCAAAGTTTACAAGTGTTCCTTCGACAGCAGGTGCGAACCCAACCGTACAAAGTTCTTTGATCGTAACAAAACTTGGTGCAAAGATTTTGTACTGAAAGAATTTGATGACGTCTTTGCGGAAAAAATAAAACACCACAACCAGTAGAGATGGGATTGAAGACAAACTAGATGCAATCGCTGCACCCTTCACTCCCCAAGCAGGGAATCCCCAGTTTCCAAAAATGAGTAACCAATTGAAAAAGATATTGGTACCTGCGGCTAACATGGAAGAAATCATACCCACTTGTACAATTCCAATTCCGTCAAAAAAACCACGTAAAGCGAATCCCACAAAAAAGAGAACGGTTCCGATAAATCGGTAGGATAAATAAACTCCTGCCACTTCGATCACTTGTGGATCATCACCAATCCAACCCATAAGCTGCGGAGCGTAAATAAATCCAAAATAGGAAAGTAATGCACCTAAAACAAAGGATAAATAAACGGAATTAACTAGTGTGATTCCGACCCCTCTGTCATTTTTTTCGCCAAATCGACGTGCTACGATGATTTGCACAGCCATGGATCCACCCATAAGGAAGGCAAAAATGGAAAAATAAACCATTCCACCAAACCCAACAGCGGCGAGAGGGACTTCTCCCAGTTTACCAACCATAGCAGTGTCTGCTACCATGATGGCTGTATAACTGATCATTCCAAAAAAAACTGGGATTGCTAATCCAAGAATTTTCTGATTCAATCGAGTTGGCTGCAAGATGCGTCTAATTTTGTGAAGCATAGTTTTGTCATTCTTATATGTATTGCGATCTACACAACCACCTTTATGGATGTTTACCCCCCGAAACCTTGTTTCGAATCGGCAAAAATAACCCCGAACCTCGATGGCACTTGTATTTGGATTCCTATGAAAAGGCTTATGGTCAAAAAATTAGACCTTCTACCTTTTTTGAAGATTATTCGGACATAAAAGATTTTTCCAAACTCTATCATTTTAGAGAAAAGGCTCCTTTTTTACATTTCCAAGCTAAGTTCAATTTGATCATCGCACTTGTTAAGTTTGATGACAAAGAAATTACAGAAGTAACTCATGATGTAGTTCTTTCCAATAGTTTGGAAGATATCAGTTATGCAGAATATCGTTTGATGTTTGGAAAAGAAGAACCCAAAGAAAGTTTTTATAGCAAACTCATGGCTTGTTTGGAAGGTCTTTCCAAAGGAGAAACTTCCGCTAAAAAAGAAGGCAAAACCATCCAAACAAAACTAGTTATGTCCTTACATAGAGATATCAATTATGAAAGGCATTATGATTGGATGAAAAATTGGATGGAAAAAGATTCAGTCATTCGCAATGGACTTGTGGGAATCGATTTTTGTCATATCGAAGAAGGTCATCCACCAAAGGAAAAAAAATCTTTTTTCCAATCCGTATTAAAAGATAACAAAGCAGAACCAAATACGGCTCTTTCCATTCTTTATCATGTAGGAGAAAGTTTCCGTGATAAAACACCTTCCTCTGCCGTACGTTGGGTTTTAGAATCAGCAGAAAACGGGGCACATAGACTGGGTCATGCATTGGCTCTTGGGATTGACTCTGATTATTTTTTGGGTGATGAAAGAACAGAACTAGTATCTGAGGCAAAAGACCAAATCGAATGTGAGTTGGAATCTTATGAAGAGATCACAAGTTTTGGTTCATATTATCCCAAAGAAGAATTGGAACTCAAACGAAAGGATTTAAAAACTAAACCCGATTCCGAACTTTTAAAAATTCAGTTTGATGGAACTCAGTCCCAATACCTCCATACCTTCCAAAACTATGTTATGTCAAAAATATCACAAACAGAGGCTGTTGTTGAATGTTGTCCATCTTCCAATTTATACATTGGAATGTTAGAATCACATATTGATCATCCCATCACAAGGTTTTTGCAAAACGATATCAAACTCACCATTGGATCTGATGATCCAGGTCTATTTGGAACCACTATGTCGGAAGAGTATGGGCACGCTCATACTGCCGGTGTTTCCGAAAAAGATTTGGAGTCCATTCGGGAAAAGTCATTTTCTTACAGATCCACCAAACTTTCTGGACGTGAATTGGATTGACCCTGATACAGATTGGGTAAACTGGAATGTATGCGGATTTTTTCCCAAATTTTTGTGCCAATGATTGTTTTCTCTTTGGCGGTGGGCCCACTCCTTGGGCAAACCAAAGAAGGATATTATGACACAAATAATTATGACTTAAGAAATCTTCCCAAGTCTGATCCGGAATCCAATGTTTTACAGGATGTGACCCTTCCGCCGAAGTTTGACACTCCCGTTTTATCCACACCCAAAAATGCAAAAACGCAATACAGTGGGATTGATTCCATTCCTGGTGCTGGTGCCTTAATGAATTCCAGAACAACATCCAATTCCAGTCAAAATGCAAACAATCCTTATAGTATGACAGGCGCACAAAATTCACCAATTAACCCCCTTACAGGTGAAATCAACGAACAAGCACTTCAGAACCAACTCCAAAAAAGTAGAACCAAACAAGAGTTAAAGAAAAAACAAAAAGAAGAATTTGACGAAGATGCTGTTTATGAAGAAACAAAATTTCGCCGGGCTTATATCATTTTCTTTTTAACTTTACCATTTGCGTTAGGTGCTTCTACAGCAATTGCTTCAGCATTGGCAATTGAAAAAACAATTGCAGGAAGTATCATCATGATTGGTGGAACCACCGGTCTTTCCGGGGCAAATGTTTATGCCGATAGGCAAAGATTAGAAGAACACCGAGAAAAGAAAAAACAACTGGCTGAAGTTTACCCTTGAAGTTCAAACGACTCCTTGTTTTTTTAAAAAGATTTTACCTTTATTTACAAGTCCAAAGATTCGAAATTCGAAAGTTCTATATAGACCACTTCCGTTGGATAGGAAGAACCATATATATCCTATTTGGATTTTTATCGGTTACTATTTTGATTTTAGATTTTGGATTCTATTATCCTGAAGATTGGAAACCTTACGTCACTTTTTCCATTCGAACACTTGTATCATTTTTTATTTTTTACGAATCCATCCATTTAATTTTCACAAACAAACGATGGAGAGAATATGTTTCTCTTCATAAAATAGAACTAATCATCTTGCTTATGTTAGGATTGGAATTTATTTATGAAAAAGATATAGTTTCCATTTTAAAGTCATACCATATTTCGGGAGATGACACCACTATCATCTTTTTATCTGCCAATCAGATTCTGTTTTTATTTTCTAACTTGGCTCATTTCTTTCGACTTTCCAGAAAAAATGATTCTAAAAAATTAAATCCTTCCATTGTATTTGTTTCTTCTTTTGCTTTTATCATTTTTCTTGGAGTTTGTTTTTTACATTTTCCGAAGTCAACCAATGGCCAGGTCAAATCCATTGATTTAGTTTTCACAACCATCAGTGCAACCTGTGTCACAGGACTTTCCACCGTTGACATTGGCAGCCAATTCACACTCACAGGACAACTAATTGTTTTACTCCTCATCCAAGTGGGTGGGCTCGGTCTTATGACCTTAACTAGTTTTTTTTCCATCTTCCTTGCCGGAAAAGTTTCTGTCAGTGATACAATGATGATCAAAGACCTTCTTTCCGAAGAAACGATGGGTCGTGCCAAAGAAATTTTAAAACAAATCACAATCCAAACCCTTGTCATTGAATCGGTTGGGGCGATTCTATTATTTTATAGTTTTCCAGAGAACTTCCCAATTGCTCTCTCAGAAAAAATTTATTATTCAATTTTTCACTCCATATCTGCATTTTGTAATGCTGGTTTTAGTTTGTTACCAAGTGGACTGGCCACAGAAGCCTTCAAACATTCAGAAGGATTTTTATCTGTGATTATGTTTTTGATTGTTCTCGGAGGACTTGGTTTTCCTGTTTTATTCCAAATCCGAACAAAACTTTCCAATCCTTTTGATTATAAGTTTCGATGGTCTGTTACATCCAAACTAGTATTTTGGACAACCGGCTGTCTTTTGTTATTCGGTTGGGTTTCTTATTATTTTTTAGAGTTAAATTATACTTTAAGAGGGCTCACTACTTCAGAACAAATCTTTCATTCTTTGTTTTATTCTGTTACCACAAGGACGGCTGGATTTAATACATTAGAGTTAAGCCAAATGGGATTTCCTATTACATTCATTTCGTTTTTTTTGATGTGGGTGGGAGCTTCACCGGTATCCACAGGAGGTGGAATCAAAACCACAACCTTTGCCATCTCTCTTTTAAATATTACCAACGAAATTCGAGGAAAAGAAAGAATGGAAATAGGCCACCGAACCATTGCCAATTCATCTATTGCTAGAGCCAGTGCTACCATTGTACTTTCTTTATTTGTGATTTTTCTTGCCATCCTTGGTTTGTTAATCACTGAAAATGCGAATTTTATCGATTTATGTTACGAAGTGGTCTCCGCCTTTGGAACGGTAGGTCTTACTCGTAGCCTCACCCCTCATTTGACAGATTCTGGTAAAATCATCATTTGTACTGTGATGTTTGTGGGAAGAGTGGGAATTTTGACTCTACTTGTGGCAGTTTCTAAAAAAGTAGATCGTACCTCGTATGAGTATCCAAAAGAGTATGTAGTTGTAGGTTGAATTTGGTATGCAAAGAAAAAAAATAGCAGTCATTGGGATTGGAAGTTTTGGAAAGTTATTTGTTCGTTATCTTTTTGATGATGGCCATGAAGTCATTGCGATTGATAAGGATCCATTAATCATTGAATCAATCAAAGATTTTGTAACCGTAGCTGTTACTTTGGATGCCACCGATGAACATGCATTACGATCACAAGGAATCACCGATGTAGATTATGCAGTCATTGCTCTTGCTGATGATTTTGAAACTTCCATCATCTGTGCCGATAGTTTAAAAAAATGTGGTGTGAAAAATATCTACGCTCGTTACCAAACAGAATTACAAATGAAAGTTTTGGAACTTCTTGGAATCAAAGATCTTTTTAATCCAGAAGAAAAGGCCGCGAGAAGTATGGCAGAAACATTATCCTTTTCAGGAATGCGTTCTAGTTTTTTACTTTCTGATGAATACAGTGTGGTGGAAGTCACAGTTCCCAAACGTTATATCAACCAAACCATTGCGGAAGCAGATTTACGTCATAAATACAATATCAATGTCATCACGATCAAACGCCCCACAGTAAATAAAGAATCCAAACGTGTCTCCGATTCCAAAACTGAAAAAATTTTAGGAATTCCACATGGAAACACAATCCTCAAAGAAGACGATATCATTGTTTTATTTGGATCTCAAACCGATCTCGCTCGTTTTCTGGAAACGTAAACCATGGGCCCAGAAAGAATCATTTGTCTCACCGAAGAACCAACAGAGATGTTGTATCTCTTAGGGGAAGAAAAACGAATTGTCGGAATCTCAGTTTATACAGAACGACCCGCAAAAGCTAAGGAAGAAAAAACAAAAGTTTCTGCCTTTATCAGTGGGAACTTAAAAAAAATAACGGCTCTTGAACCAGACCTTGTCATTGGGTTTTCTGACATCCAATCCCAACTTGCCAAAGATCTCGTAGAACGAGGATTAAACGTTCTTATCTTTAACCAAAGATCCATTTCCGAAATATTATCCAATATGCAAATGCTCGGAAACCTTGTGGGCCAATCAGAAAAAGCAAAAACACTGATTGAAGAATGGAAAAATCAAATTATCCTTTGGAAAAAGGAAAACGAATCTAAAATACACAAACCCAAAGTTTTTTTCCAAGAATGGGATGAACCCATCATCACAGGCATCCAATGGGTCAGTGAAGCCATTGAACTTGCAGGCGGAATCGACACTTTTTCCCATCTAAAGGACAGAAAACTAGCGAGAGACCGTATCATCGTAGCAGATGAAGTCAGAGAGGCCAATCCAGATGTCTACGTGGGATCCTGGTGTGGGAAGGCTATGGATTGGGACTGGGTGCGAAATAAACCCGAATGGCAAAATGTAACAGCCATCCAAAAAAACAAAATTTTTGAAATGGATCCAAGTATTATATTACAACCAGGGCCTGCTTTGTTTCTAGAAGGAATCCCAAAACTAAAGGAGATCTTCTCCTCCATCTAAATCCCGACTTTGTCATCCACTTGTAATCTATTTGTAACAGGGATATTCTAGATTTGAAACATATCAATTAGATATGGAGACATTCATGAAATTCTCATGTAACCAGACAAAAGCGAAAATCACTTTGTCTTTTGTGATCGCACTCATCACAATTTTTACGATTGCAGGTAGAATCGAAGCGCAATCAACACCAGCAGCACCTAGCACAGAATCGGCGCAAACAACGGAAACACCAGCGGAAACTCCCGCTCCAGTAGCAGAAGCTCCTGCACAAGCACCACAACAAGAATCTGAAATCGGACTCGTAAGTTTGTTTTTGACTGGTGGATGGTCAATGTGGCCGCTCCTACTCTCTTCCATCGTTGCATTTGGTGTGATTCTAGAAAGAATCTACTTTTTCTTCACTGCAAAACTCGTAAGAAAAGGATACAACCAAGACTTACAAGATGCGATTGATGCATCTGGAATGAATGGGATTGAAGAATTTTTAAAAGCAAACGAAGGACAACGAATCACTGATGTATTAAAAAATGGAATGGAAGTTTCCCAAAACGATCCAGAGATTTTTGCATCTGGTATTGAAAGAGAAGCAGGTGAAGTCATGACTCTTCTCGAAAAAGGTCTTACTGTTCTTTCTGCTGTTTCTACCATTGCACCACTCGTTGGGTTCCTTGGAACTGTATCAGGTATGATCAACGCCTTTGATGCGATTGCAAACGCTGACCAAGTCAACGCTAAAGTAGTTGCTGGTGGTATCAAAGAAGCGCTTATCACAACTGCTGCTGGTCTTATCGTTGCGATTCCTGCAATGACATTCTACCAATACTTACAAGGTCGAGTTGCTTTCTTTACTTCTGAAGTAGAAGAAGCTGCGAACAAAATCTACAAAGAATATTTAAAACTCAAAGCCGGTAAAAGAGCGTAAACAACGGAAAGTAACTAACCATGATTAAGTTAAAGAAAAAACAAGAACTAGAGGAAATATCGGCAGCATCCATGTCGGATATTGCCTTTCTACTCTTGGTATTTTTTATGGTAACTGCTGTATTCTTTGTAAAGGAAGGACTCAACATTTCCCTTCCTCGCAAACAATCCGAACCTCAGCCTTTTTTACGTAAGAATGTATATGAAATTTTGGTAACACAAGATCGATACAAGATGCGTAACACAGCATTCGGAACCAAAGAATATTCTAGTTTAAAAGAATTTCGCGATGACCTAAACCAAATGGAAATCCCAGATCTTAAAAACAAACTAGCACTCATTGTTACAACCGGTGATACCAAATATGCAAAGATGTTGGATGCCTTATCCGCAGTTCAACTTCGTGGATTTGAAAAAATCTCAGTGAGAAAGAAGAAATAATATGTTACGAAGAAAGAGAGTCGCACCTTCAGTTCCCGTAAGTTCGATGGCAGACATTGCCTTCTTACTCCTCGTGTTCTTTATGGTAACCTCCGTATTGGATTCGGATCCAGACCTTCCCATCAATCTACCAGATGTTCCTGGTGGAGAACAGTTAAACAAAAAGATAGCCAATCTCTATCTGACTGCTGATGACAAAAGAACTGTCTATTTTAATTCGATCAAGATGGAACTCAACGAAGCCATGAGTGAGATCCGTGCAAAACTTTCTACCACTCCTGATTTGAAAGTTTTGATTCATGCAGATCAAGATCTTACTTATGAAGAGTTGGACAATGTATTCGAAACTCTCCGAGAGATAGGAGCCTTAAAGGTTTCCCTCGTTACCAAGACCACTCAAGGTGGCGGGTTAAAAGGAAAGTAAAGTGAACGGAACAGTTGTTACACAGAAAAGATCCAAACGAGAAAGAATTCATCGGTTCATCGATAGATACCGAATCGAAACCGGTCTTGCCATTTCTGCTTTTCTCCAAGCTATCATCATTCTCTTTTGGTTCACACCTCATTTGGACACCGATAGTTTGGATGACCTTGTGGAAGAAGTAGCTTTTATCGACAATGTTCAAATCCAAGAACCATCCGTGGATACAAAACCAACAGATGGAGATTTTGATCTTACTGATAAAGAAAAAGAAGAGAAAAAAGAAGACCCACGTGTTGCGGGAGCTTCTGATCCAATCATCTCTGGAGCAACTTCTCCCATCGACTTATCACCTAACATTCGACCAGAATATACTTCTGATGCAAAAGCTCTTGGACTTACAGGAACCATGACATTAGAAGTTGTGATAGCAAATACAGGCGAAGTGTTACGAGTCAGATCCGTTGGTAAGCAGTTAGGTGGTGGACTCGAAGAAGAAGCCGTCAAAGTTTATCGCAAAAAACGTTTTTCCCCTTCCATTTTAGAAGGAAAACCGATCACAGTTAAAGTGCTCGTTCCCATTCGATTTACTTTGAACTAATCATTGGGGCGAATCCACCACCTTGCGGTGGTGGACCGGGCTCTCCGCTGCAATCTGCAGAGCAGGATTTCCGCTACGATCCCTTTCGCTGGAAGAAATCACGTGACAAATCAATCAGTATCGTATAACGAAAAGATTTGTATATCCTATTGATTTGATTTAGATGAATGTTTTAACCACTTGGCTAACTCATCTTCTTTTATGGAACCATCTGCTACCTTTAACATAACATTCACAACATCTTCCTCTGATGTATCTATAATGAAACCGTTAGAAGCTAAAAATACATACATCAACAAAAACGAAGTTCTCTTGTTTCCATCCATAAATGGATGATTTTTTGCGACACCGATTCCAAGAGAAGCCGTGAGTTCAAAAATAGTAGACTCAGGTTTGTAATGCCATTGATTCTTTGGTCGGTCCAGCGCTGATTCAAGTAAACCGATATCTCGAATTCCCAAAGAACCTCCGTGTTGTTTGATTTGATCTAAATGAATAGCCTCAGCAATTTTTCTATTTAGCCACTTAGGTTCCCGTTTCATTTCGCTAATTCTTTAAGCGCATTTCGGTATTTCTTAGAAGCATCCTGGTAAAATTCCATGGCTGATTCGAAATCAGGATCATAGGGAGACAAAAGAATTCCGTTTTCAGTTTCCACAAGAAAGACAGTGTCTCCTTCATGAAAATTATATTTTTCTAAAAGTGCTTTTGGGATCGTAGCCCCCGATGAATTACCAATCGCACGAATCGTAGTTTTTTTGACTGCAGAACTTTCCATGGTTATAACATAAGTAATAACCATGGAAATTCAATCGAATTTTCTAAGTTTTAAAAATTTGGATAAAATTTTAAAACAAATTCTCTCTGCAAAAATTTTCTTTTTTCAGGAGCACCGGTTCACTCCTACTCCGGTAACTCCAATACCTTATCTTCTTCTTCCATTGGTTGTTTTGGAATTTCCATTTTTTCGATTCGGATTTCGTGAACAAAATCAGAATCTTCAAATTTGTCTAAAATACTAATTCGTCTGGGGTATTGTTTGTTGTTCCACGGTTCATAGTATCCGTATTTGATCACACCTTTGTAAAAACTAAACAGTTCGCGGTAAGTAAATTCCATCCATTCTAAGGCACCACTTGTTTTTTCAAAGTAACCAACGTATTGGTCTGTGTCGGGAGTGGCACCGGCTTGGACGGATGTAAAATATACCACTTCATAGTCTTGGCCTAATTTTTGAACAGCGCCTGCATATTGAATGATTGGATATTCAGTGAGTCTCCAAGGGAGTGTTAGATACAAACGAAGGGATTCTAAATAGACACGAACTTCATCGTCGCCCGTAAAAACTTTTCCCGTATCCGCAGCAATTTGGTAGGGATCTTTTTTCACAAGCCCAAGGATGAGACCTTTTTTTTCTCCACCAAGGAATTCCACTTCCATGGCATCTTTTTCAAAATCCAAATACACACGAAGCCTTTGTTCTGATTCTTTGATCGGTGTAAAAAATCGAACAAACTTGGAATGCCAAACATCTTTCAAAACAAATTGAATTTGTTTGTACTGTTTCCAATCACCAGGAGTGAGTTCTTTCACTGGTGGGTTTGTAATGGTGGATAATCCTTTTTTCTTTAGATCAGGATTTAAACCTTCTTTTTGTAAGGTGGGAGGACGTAAGTCGGCTAAAGAACAAGAGATAAAAAATAATGAAACTAAAATGAATGATAAGTAGGAACGAAACATTGATTCCAGGATGAAGTGAAAAGAATCATCTGTCAATAGGGAAAGTAAATCAGATGGAATGGAAGTGAGTTAAGATTTAGAAGTTTGGTTGTTTTAAATGAGAATTTTAAAAAAAGAATACAGATAAAGAAAAGAGAAAAGGTCGGGATTCCGACCTCCTCTTCTTTAAAGAAACTTATGCTTTTGCAGCACCTGTTTTTTTGATAGATTCCGCAACTTCATTGATTTTTGCTTTTACGGATTCGATTTTTCCTTCAGGCATTTTTGCTTTGATTTCTTCAGCAATTTTGTTGTAGTTGTCTACGATTTTAGAACGAGTTTCGTCGTAGTTTTTTCCAGCAACACTAGAGAATTCTTTAATGTCTGTTAGGATTTTGTCAACGGATTGGCGAATCTTTACAGAATCTTCCGTGTTGTCCAAAGCACCTTTGGATACTAATTCATTGTAAGTTGTTTCCAACTGAGTTTTTGCTTTTTCAAGACCTTCTTTTCCTGATTGGAAAAGTCCGATACCTGCGTTAAGAATGTCCATGATTTGTTTTTCCATAATTTAGCTCCTGGTTTTCACCTAATTGTGCAACGCACAACACAGTTATGTGCGTTGCACAAAATCCTTCAAGAACTTTTTTATCCTAATTTGTAAATTTTTGGATTTTTTTTTCGTAACCCCCATTGACGATTCAACACTAGAGAATTGCCCCTAAAGGGAAAATGCCGCTATCCGCATCTTTTAAGATTCGAATCCTCTGGATTTTGGTGGGTAGATGGTTACTTTAATTTAACTTTCGAAATGAAAACTCTAAATTCACCACCTAAGAAACAAACCGAAATCAAAAACATTCCCATGGTTCATTTAACTGATGTTCATGGTGAAAATCAAAATTCCAGTTTTTATGTCGGTCGTTTGGAAGAATTGCCCAATGGATTCCAAACCTTTGATAGTTCTCATAGACATTCTTATTATGCATTATTCTATTTTATGGAAGGAGAAGGAACTCATTCCATCGACTTCCATTCCCATACGATTACAGAAAACAGTCTTTTTTTCTTAAGACCAGGCCAAGTGCATTCTTGGACTTTTTCCAAACCAGTAAAAGGTTTTGCTTTAAAAATTTATCCGGACTACCTCTCCGAACATGGGGGCCAAGTCACCAGTTTTCAAAATTATCCTTTTTTCCAATTGGGAAATGAAAATTCTAAACTAACAGTCGAAGGTACAGAACAATTCAAAAACGATTTTGAAAGATTACTCGGTGAAAAAAATTCAAAATCCAATTCTTCTATGACTTATCTTTTGATTCAGTTGGTTTTACAACAATCGCTGAAAGAATTTAATACATCCTTTGCAGACAAAATCTCAATCGATTCTAAGTTATGGGATTTTTTTCGGTTATTGGAAAATCATTTTAAAGACCAAAAAACAACTTCTTATTATGCAAAACAAATTGGAACTTCCTCAGGAAATTTAAACCAACTCTGCCAAAAACTATATGGGAAATCGGCAAAGGCAATCATCCAAGAGAGATTGGTTTTGGAAATCAAACGACTATTACTTCATTCTGATTTGAATATCAATCAAATTGCTTTGACTTTAGGTTTTGTTGATAATTCCTATTTCAGTAAATTTTTTAAAAATCATACGGACAGCTCACCCGAAACTTTTAGACAACTGAAACGAAAACTACCATAAAAATCCAATTCTCTCCATTTACCAACCTATCGTTTTTCCGTAAGATACAACCAACACTTACAAAAGGAAATCAAAATGTTAGAAAAGTTATTCTATACAGAATCAAGTTGGTTTTTTACCTTACTGCGATTGGTTTTAGGTTTAGTCATCCTACCACATGGATTACAGAAGTTATGTGGATGGTTCGGAGGTTATGGATTTTCCGCTACTTTGGAATTTTTTAAATCGGAAGGGATACCTTATGCCATTGGATTTTTAGTCATTGTGGCAGAATCTTTTGGGGCCCTGGGCCTTATCTTTGGATTTTTCACAAGATTGTCCTCGTTTGGGATTGCGATTACCATGATTGGAGCCGCCATTTATGTGAGAAAAAACGGCTTTTTTATGAATTGGTTCAACCAACAAGCGGGCGAAGGATTTGAATACCATATCTTAGCCATTGGAATGGCAGTGATTTTGATGATTGCCGGTGGTGGCCAACTAGCGGTTGATAGCTGGGTTGCAAATAGAATTCAATCTAACTGAATGAAATCATTTGAAAGTTAAAACGAAAGTGAATTTAGCGAAATCAAATTAAAACCAAAACTAAAAAGATTTTAATCTAAATACAACAGTCCCTCATACAAATGAACGGCTTGTTGGATTTAGATTGGTTTAGATTTCTAAAGCGCTGATTGGTTCAAGTTGTTGGGCCATGATGGATTCCAAAAACTTTACATAAGCCTCGCGACCAGGATACTCTACTTGGTTGACTCCGGTTTTGACAGCAGCTTCTGCCACTGCCGGAGCCACATGATAAAGAACTCTTGAGTCCAAAGGTTTTGGAATGATATAGTCAGCACCAAATCGAATTTCTTTTTCGTTGTAAGCTTCAGAAACTTCGATAGGAACAGGAAGTTTTGTGAGTTCGCTTAACGCATAAGCCGCAGCTAACTTCATTTCCATATTCACAACTTTTGCACGAACATCGAGTGCACCGCGAAAGATAAATGGAAATCCCAGTACATTGTTTACTTGGTTAGGATAATCACTGCGACCGGTTGCCATGATGAGGTCTGGTCTTGCATGTTTGGCATCGGGATAAGGAATTTCTGGATCGGGATTGGCAAGAGCAAACATAATTGGTTTGTCAGCCATCGTTTTTACCATAGCTTCTGTTACCACATTGGCAACAGACACTCCAATGAACACATCGGTTCCTGGAAAAATATCTTCTAGAGTTTCTGCATCGGTGTTACGAACAAAAGGTAACTTGGTTTCATGTAAGTTTGTTCGTTTGTGATTGATGACACCACGTGAATCCAACATATAAATGGATTCATGTTTGACGCCGATATGTGTTAACATCTCAGCAATCGAAATGGCAGCAGCTCCCGCTCCATTGATCACAACTTTTAAGTTACCAGCTTTTTTACCGGTAAGTTCTAGTGAATTGAGTAGTGCTGCAGTAGAGATGATAGCCGTTCCATGTTGGTCATCATGAAACACAGGAATTTTCATACTTTCATCTAAAGTTTTTTCGATATGAAAACATTCCGGGGCACGGATGTCTTCCAAATTGATACCACCAAACGTCGGTTCGAGGGCTTTTACAATTGTAATGAATTTTTCAGGATCTGTTTCATTGATTTCAATATCAAACACATCAATGCCGGCAAATTTTTTGAATAAAACTGCCTTTCCTTCCATGACTGGTTTTCCAGCGGAGGCTCCAATATTACCAAGACCTAAAATAGCAGTTCCGTTGGTAATGATCCCAACTAAATTTCCTCGGTTTGTGTATTCATAAACGAGTTCTGGTTTTTTTTCAATTTCGAGGCAAGGGTAAGCGACACCCGGTGAGTATGCCAAGGACAGGTCATAACTGTTCTCCGTTGGTTTTGTCGGAACTACTTTGGTTTTTCCTTTCGGAAACCGAGCGTGATACTCAAGTGCGCTTTCTTTCATGGTCTATTTTCCCACGATTTATGATTCAACGGAAAATCCTAGAATAAATTGGAGGGAAGCTCGTCCAAAAATGGTTGCGGCTGGTTCTATGTCCCTTTAGATAAAGTCCTTACGAAAAGCCAAAGGGGGCTTAATTTGGAACTGGTTGGAGAATTTTTTGGAACTGCTGTTCTCATTCTACTGGGTGACGGTGTGGTTGCTGGTGTTTTATTAGAAAAGTCAAAGGCAAAAGACAGCGGATGGATCACCATCACCACAGCTTGGGCCCTTGCGGTCTGTTTCGGTGTTTTGGTGGCAAAGGCCTTAGGAAGCCCAGGAGCGCATCTAAATCCTGCGGTTACCCTCTCTGTTTGCATCCAAACCGGAGATTTTTCGATCTTTCTCCCGTATAGCCTAGCCCAAATCGCAGGTGCAGTCCTCGGAGCCACTCTCGTTTATTTGCACTACCTTCCCCATTGGAAAGAAACCAAAGATTCTGGAACCATTCTAGCTGTCTTCTCTACATCCCCTGCCATCCATCATACTCTCTCCAATGTGATCAGTGAAGGACTCGGAACTTTTATCCTCATCATAGGAATTCATGCCATCTTTTCTCCGTTCAACGGTGGTGCTACCGGTGTTGTAGGAACTGGATTTGTTGGACTCCTCGTTTGGGCCATTGGTTTTTCGCTAGGTGGGACTACTGGTTATGCGATTAACCCCGCTCGTGACTTAGGACCAAGGATTGCCCATTGGTTATTACCGATTCCGAACAAAGGAAATTCCAATTGGAAATATGCATGGCTCCCCGTGGTGATTCCGTTAGTGGGTGCAGCGATAGCGGCAGCGGTGATTCGGTGGGGGATAGGATAAAAAACATCCTATATTAAGATCAAATGAAAATTCGAAAAATCAAATTTGAAAATAATCATATTTTAGGTTCTATTTTATTCGACTTTACTGACAATCAGGATAAAACAGTAGATACTATAATTATTGCCGGCGAAAATGGAGTCGGCAAATCATACTTACTGAATTCAATTTTTAAATTTTCAAGTCTACAGCCTGAACAAATTACAAGAAATGAAAAAAGAAACTTTGAAATTGAATTATCAGACAATGAAATAGATATTTTAAAAAAAAACGAAAATTATAAACATTTATTTATTAATTCATTAAAAGATAATATTTTATCAATAAACATTGATTATTCGATAACTGGCAACTGGAATCAAATTTCCATAACTGGTAAAACGATCGATAATTCCTTAATAAAGCCAGACTCATGGTTATTTAATGACCGAGATATTAAAAAAATCCTAAAAATGATTTTTTCTAACGCTGAAATCAACTTTTCTCCGAAAGCAATACAAACTGTTACTTCAAAGAATATTGATAGTAATGATTTCAATAGTGAAAAATCAACGCTAAACCTCGCAACTGATATAACACAGTTACTAATTGATGTTCAGAGTCTAGACGCATTAGAGTTTACAGAATGGGCAAGGAAAAATAATGGAATGCCGATTGATTTAGGCAAGATAGACATTCGAATTAAAAGATTTACTTCCGCTTTTGAATTTATGTTTCCTAATAAAAAATTCAAAGGAATAAAAAACGAAAATAATTATAAAAAGGTCATATTTGAAGAAGCCGGGAAAGAAATGGATATTGATAATCTCAGTTCTGGAGAAAAACAAATAGTATTTCGAGGGAGTTTTTTACTCAAAGATAAAAAAAGTTCAAAAGGTGCTATCATCTTGATAGACGAGCCAGAATTAAGCCTACACCCAAATTGGCAGTTAAAAATTCTCAGTTTTTTTAAGAGGCTATTTACAAATGATACTGGAGAACAAACTTCACAGTTATTTATAGCTACTCATTCGCCATTTATAATTCATAATTCGAATAGAAATGCTGACAAAGTGATCATTCTACAAAAGAATAACTACTCTGAAACAATTATTTCACCTGAACCAAAATTCTACTCATGGTCTCCCGAGAAGATAATTCAAAGAGCTTTTAACATTTCTCCAATACTAAATAAAGACAAAACTTTAATTTTTGTCGAAGGAGAAACAGACGAAAAGTATTTCCAAAAGTGTATTGAAATTTTCAATCATCAAGAAAAGAATATTGAGTTTAAATGGATAGGACGTATTAACGAAAAAGGCAACGCAGAAAATACTGGAGATAGTGCATTAAATCAAGCACGAACATTCTTTTTAGCAAATATGAATCTAATTCCAACTAAGATCATACTTCTTTATGATAGTGATACCAATAAACAAGAGGAAACATTTGGCAATCTGTCAATTTGCAAGATGGTTATTAATTCACAAAACAACCATTTTAAAATCGGCGTAGAGAATTTACTTACCCTTTCGACAGACTTTAATTATAATTTGTTTTACAAACAAAAAACGAAAAAAGACAACTATGGCGCTGAAAGTATTTTTAAAGAACTTGATAAACAAAAGCTCTGTTTATCAATATGCGAACAAACAACAGTAGAACTTCAAAAAATTATTCTGACAAAAGTTAATAGTGAAATTGAACGCTTACATTCAGAAATGCAAAATAAGTAAATCTCAACAGGTGCAAAGTTAGATTAAAATAATTAATTAATTTGAAGTGATCATGCTTAAATTGATCCATGAAATAATTACATTATAAAATATCATAAAACAAATTTGTCGAACATTACCTAAATTATGATGTAGAAATGAAATTCCAATTATTGCACGATAATTAAAGGAGCATTATATGGGACAAGGCCCAAGAGATTATTCTGATAAAACTTTGAAAAGACTATTTGCATTATCTGGAAATGAATGTGCATTTCCAGGATGTTCAAAACGTATGGTTAATGAAAAAAATGCTAAAGAATCAAATATTTGTCATATTGAGGCCGCCAATAAAGGAGGTCAGAGATACAATACATATATGACCGATGAAAATAGAGCAGATTATGAAAATTTAATTCTTCTTTGTGTCCAACATCATGAAGAAACTAATGATATCGATATTTACACGGTTGAAAAATTAAAAGAAATGAAGAGGAACCACGAAAGTAATTTTTTGAATCAGCGATTAAAGGCAAATCCATCTATGCTAAATAATACGATCAGTGCATTTTCAAAAGTAAATATTGATAAATATCCAGAAACTCAGGTATTGAACATTATGGATCCTGGAGAAAAAATCCGTTTCAATGAGCTAAAAAAGAACTCTTCGATTATTCATGAATACAAAGTTTTTCAGGGCAAATTAAATACTTTATATGAAGAATTGGAAAAAGAAGGTTCAATAAGAAAACAACGATTACTGGAAAGGGTAAAATTCGTCTATGAAAAGATTAAAGGAGATTTTATTCTTGATTCTAAAGACCCAATAAAGATTATAAAAGCTAATTCAGATAAAATTTTTGATCAAGTTTACGATGAACTTTATAAGAAAATGGAAGACTCTCAATTCTTTGAAGAAGATATTGTTCTTGGCCTTAGACTGATTTTGGTAGATGCATTCATTCGTTGCAAGATTTTAGAGGAACCGACTCAAAATGCTAATTAATAAAGAAACAAATCCAGAGAGAGATTTGTATTTTCTTGGTGCAAAAGTAATCCAAGCCGTCTCCGGAAAGAAGGGGGATGAATTTAGTTTTTTAGATATTTTGCAAATTGTGAATGAAGAAATAGTCATTTCTCCTAATCTGCTTGCTCTGACCTTAAACTGGCTTTATATACTAGGAACGATTGAACTTACTGAGAATGGAAATATAAAGAAATGTTTTTAAAGAGTTTAATCATACAGAATGGATTTACCATTATCCGTGAGATTAAATTTAAAAAAGGTATCAACTTAATCATTGACGAAACAAAAAATAATTCAAAAACAAGCTCAGGGAATAACGTTGGGAAAACTACTGTCTTAAGATTAATCGACTTTTGCCTCGATGGAAATGGAGAAAATATTTACAAAGACCCGGAATTTAACAAAAATAACATAGCAGTAGAAAATTTTATAAAGCAAGAAAATGTTTCAATAAAACTAACATTAATTGAAGATATAGGAGATAGTTTCTCAAAAACATTTACAATTGAGCGAAATTTTAAAAAAGCTAAAGATAGAATTCAAAAGATAAATGGAATTGATTATAAGAATACAGAATTTTCTACTAAATTAAAAGAATTAATCTTTCGAACTGATTCTAGACTACCAACCCTTAGACAATTAATATCAAAAAATATTAGAGATGAAAAAAATAAACTAATAAATACTATTCGAGTTCTTGCTCCCAATGTAATTACTGATGTTACTTATGAAACCTTACATTTATTTTGGTTTGGAATAGACATAAATTTATCAAAAGATCAGTTTATACGAGAAAGGAATCTCGAATTAAAGATTCAAGCTCGGTTAAAAAAAGATAGTAACTTACCACAAATTAATCAAGCACTCCTCATTGCGAATAAGAGAATAGATGAACTGATTGCATTAAAAAAAAAATTTGATGTTAATGAAGATTTTGAAAATGAATTAGTTTTGTTAAACAAAGTTCGAAAAGAAATAAATTTGTTAATAAGTGGAATTTCAAGACTAGAAATTAGAAAGGAATTAATTCAGGAAAGTAAAAAAGATCTCGAATCCAATAAAGCAAATATCGATTTGGAAGAGATAAAGAATTTATATGCCCGAGCAAAAGTTTTAATTCCTAATCTACAAAAGAATTTTTCAGATGTTCTTGTTTTTCACAATGGAATGGTAGAGAAAAAAATTCAATTTATCACAGAAGAATTACCGTCGATTGAATCAGAGTTAAAAAAAAATCAACAAAATCTAAAAGAACTTTTACAGACGGAAAAAAGACTTTCTGATATTATCTCTAAGTCAAACACTTATGAAGACTTTCAAAAAGTTATTGATGAACTAAATATTTTCTACGAGCGTAAAGGAGTCTTAGAAGAACAAAAAAGAAGCTGGGAACTATCAATACAGAATATCAAAACAATTGATACAAAGATTGAGGCGATAAATAGAGAAATTACTTCAAAAGATGAATTAATTCAAAAAAGAATTGCAGAATTTAATTCTATTTTTTCAGAAATTTCAAGTCGTCTAGATGGCGTTCATTCACTTCTGAGTGCAGATAATTCTGAAGGAGTTTATAAATTTTCTATGTCGAATGTAGAAGGTAACCCCGGAACGGGCAGTAAAAAAAGTCAAATGGCATCATTTGATTTAGCATACATTAAATTTGCAGATTCAATTGATCTGCCATGTTTACATTTCGTCTTACAAGATCAAATTGAGAATGTCCATTCTAATCAAATTACGAATTTGCTGACGGAGATAGTAGAGGAAGTAAACTGTCAATATGTCCTCCCAGTACTAAGAGACAAACTTCCAAAAGATATAGAAATCCAAACGATGGAAATTTTATCTCTCTCTGAAAATGATAAATTGTTTAAAATTTAACTTTCTACACTCTTTTCAAACAATTTCCAAATTCTAAATTTACTTTAAGACCTCACTTTCAATAAACAATGTACTAATTGCAGTAGTTTCAATGAGTGACAGATAATAAATATGATACTTCATTTTCATATTTTCCTCAAAATATCAGAAAAAGAAGATCCAAATCTGTTCCAAACTAATACCTAACAAATATCTCAATAATTTTTATTCCTATTTTTCTTTTGCCTATGAATCAACTCCAAGGTATTAGAATTATGTATCGAATTTTTTATTATTGATTTGTAAGGAAAATATATAAGTTATACTTTTTCTTACAACATTCCCATAGTTTATGTTCAAATTTTTGATTTTAATCTAAAAATCTACCAAGATAGAAAGACAAGCCTACACACAAAACCTAACTCATTATCAGCATGCTACCCTTCTCCGTAAAATTCAAAAGGAAACTATTCATTTCAAAAGACAAAACAGAAGCATTTTTAATTAGAGGCAAACAAGTTCTTATAAATTGCACCGATTGCGATATAGATTTGGTAAAAAATACTCTAATTTTAAATTCGAATTTTGAGCCAAAATGGGTCAAAAAATCTTTTCTATTTCGGATCCTCAAAGTTAGGCATTTTCATCCCTTGGAGTTTAATCGAGTATTATAGTCTAATAAACTATATTTCAAAAATAAATTCTAAAATTTTATATTTCTATGAAACTAATCTGTTAGGTGACTGTTAATAAAGTAAAACGGAAGCTTATAAAAAATGAAAAACAAACTTTTACTCCTTGCCTTACTCACTCTCCCCTTCCTCGCTATTTTCGCTACAGAATCAGAAACTTCAGATATTTTTCGCGGAATTGATTTCTCCGTCACGGAAGTTCAGAAAGTAAAGGCCATGTCCATTACCGTTCCCAAAATCGCAAAACGATCGGACTCACTTCATATGAAAGATAAGTTCCCCATCACTTTCTTTAAAGCTGACTGCATTCAAGAAAAAGAATGTTTTTCGTTACTGATTGCGGTATCTGTCATACCAGAATCTTTAAAATCGTATGAAACTTTAGTGGAAGAATCAAGGGCTACTGATTTTGGCAACCCACCGTACGAAGTGAACAAATGGGTGGAACTTCTTACATTTAAAACGGAAAAAACAAAAATTCTAATGGGGCCTGGGGAATTGCTCGGAACGAAAATAAACGCCTTTTATTTTATGAAAGATACCAATGAAACTTATAGAGTTACCATCAACCTTATCTATCATCCAAAATTTCCTGAGGAAGAATGGAAAGACATCTTGATGCATTCGTTCCTGATCCTAAATAGCGTTAACATTGCATCTGTGGTAAACGGAAAATAACTACTATATCAAAAATCAATCTATGAATCAATTTGAAACCATATTCAATCAAGTCATCGGGGAACATAAAAAACTTTTTAGCAAGTCGGCAAATGTCACCATTCCATTTGAAGGAAATCAAAAAGCGAAAAAGAACATTCGTCTTTTTGATTGGTTTCAAATGAGCAAAAACAAAAAAATCGATTTCTATGATCGGTTTGGTGATATTGAAGAAGAGAATGTTTTGGATAAATACATTATCGACAATGGAGATGATGAAATATTTGCACCAGAACTACGCGATGGAGTTGTTCCTTTTGCTTACATTGTCGATGACGGTGCCACCGGAAACGATTACCAAGTAGAAGGAATTTTGATGATCGACCTTCGTGTTGCAAAACGTCCGGTTCTCATTGCCGAAGTGGATGGTACCATTGATGGACAAACACCATTTAAAATGGTAAAGTTTGAATCCCTAAATATAACAAGTGGCAAAATGAAAGTGGCGGATTAAACAAACCAAAGCTCTAGGCCGGCCTTTCCATCTCACAAAACGGATCAATGTTGAAACTTTTGGAGAATTTACAGTTACCAAAGGAAAAATTTGAATTTTAATATTTACTTTCAACCCCCTAACATCCAGTTTAGGACACAGAAATGACTACCACTCCAGAATCACCAACTAACGATCTTATTTCGGCCGCAGCATCCATGAGCGACAGATACATAGCGATGATTTATGATGCGATTTTTTTCCTGTTTATTATCTTTGTTTCGGCAAAAATCATTTTATTCCTAAATGTAGATGGCCGGATGGCCCAATACGTTTTCTTTGTTTTTCTCTTTTTATACGATCCTTTATGTGTAAGTTTTTTTCGTGCTACACCTGGTCATTATATCAAAGGATTAAGGGTAGTTTCGACAGATGCCAAAAATTTAAATTTATTCAAAAGTTTCATTCGTTATATTGCCAAAATCACTTTGGGAATACTATCTTTAATCACAATATTAGGATCTAAAAAACAAGCTATACATGATAAACTAACATCTTCCTATGTGGTGTATAAAAATAAATTGTAATCAAATTACCACCATCTAACAATGACTGTTGTTATTGTATTCCAATTCGATTTCTGCCAATATCACAAATTCTCAAACTAAGGAGTAAACTTCATGAAAAATCTAAAAACACTACTGATCGGGCTTTTGATTTCTTTATCACCATTATCTGCGGAAGATGATGTTCTTAAAAAAATTAACAATCTCAAATACCAAACGGGAAAGGTCACCATCGGTGATAAACTTGCTACTGTCAATGTTCCCAAGGGTTTTAAATTCCTGGACGCAAAACAAAGTCAATTTGTTTTGCATGATGTATGGGGAAACCCACTAAATGAAGGAATTCTGGGAATGCTTTTTAAAGCAGACCAGTCCCCTATTAGTGACAATTTTACTTACGCGATTACATACGCCTTTTCAGAAGACGGATACGTGAGCGATTCCGATGCCAATGAAATTAATTACGATGATCTTTTAAAATCCATGAAGGAAGATATTTCCGAAGGAAATGAAGATCGCAAAAAAGAAGGTTACCCTACTTTAGAATTGGTAGGTTGGGCTAATAAACCTTTTTATGATGCAAATACTAAAAAACTCCACTGGGCCAAAGAAATCAAATTCGAAGGTGACGAAGTGAATACGCTAAATTATAATATTCGTATCCTTGGAAGAAAAGGGATTCTCGAATTGAATGCAATTTCTGATATCCAAAAACTAAACCTTGTCCAAAAAGATATACCAGCCATCATCGCATCCACAGAGTTTAACGATGGAGAAAAATACTCAGATTATTCACCAGGTATTGATAAACTCGCAGCTTATGGAATTGGTGGACTGATCGCAGGAAAGGTTTTGGCTAAAGCGGGATTTTTTGCTTTGTTACTTAAATTTTGGAAAGTCATCGCCATTGGTGCCGTAGCAGCCCTAGGTGTTCTGAAAAAATTATTCACTAAAAAAGCAGATAACAGTTCGGTTGATTAATCACTCTAATCGTGCCAACTAATTCCTATTTATGAAAAGAGTATTACTATTACTCGCCAAAGGCTTCGAATCATTTGAAGCCTTTAGTTTGAATGATTCATTTGTATCAAACTTTCAAGATTACCATTTAAAACATTTAAATCAACGGGGCCGCTGATTCCGTCAATTCTCGCAGTACTTTTGTATTGCCAAATCATCCAATCAATCGAAGTAAATGTATTGGGATGTACAAAAATATTTCGAATCCATATAGGATGGTTAAATAACTGATCCCCAAGATACTTTTCTATGAATTCATTCGTTAAATAAAGAATGGTTTTGGTTTTATAGTAAGTATCCACTTTATTTAAGAAAATAGAAATTTCACTCTGAACGTTTTCAATTTTGGGCCTATCTTTACAATTTCCAACAAATTCTAAATCAACAACGGGTGGTAATGAATCTATTTCTAAAGGAACTGATTGAATAAAATTCTCAGCTTGTTCAGCACCTGTTTTACATAATGTAAAAAAATGGTAGGCTCCCACTTTAAATCCCACTCTCTTAGCTTCTTTCCAATTATAAGGAAACGATTTGTCTTTAAAATCTCCTCCTTCTGTCGCTTTGATATAAACAAAGGAAATTTGTTTTTTCGGAATTAAGTCCCAATCTATTTTGCCTTGGTGGTTTGAAACATCAATACCCCTAATTGGATACCTTTCTTCAGAAGGATAAACAAACCAAATGAGTCCTAAATCAAAAGCCTTATATAACGCGGAGACGGCAAACAAAACTAAGAAAGCTAAAATGAATATTTTTTTTATCATAACAATTGCTAATATAGATCTTCGAGAAAACTTTCACATAGTGTTTATCTGCATTGCGTATATACAATCTCAGACAAGAAGTCCAAGAAATGGACAGGATGTTATGCGCAATGCGTATATTTACCACCTGTGTCGGCGGCGGCTATACGAATAACGCATATTCACGCATGAAAGTCTATTTGCGAGATATTCGTATGACATTTATCTTTAAAATTTAAAAGCGAGCTTATCCGAATGGCAGTTATTTGACAGATTCTATCTTGTCCTCGCCTTCCCAAATCAGATAAATCTAATTCCCGTTCTGAATTTTTTGAAAAGCCACACAAGATGGAACGGAATCAATTTTTCCTTCTTGTAAATCCTTACAGCTAAACAACAAAATCTGTTTATGACATTCCTTATAGGCAGTTTGGATTGTTAACGGATCTTCGCCGATAAGTTTGTATGCATTACTTTCTCGAAATCTTTTTTGGCATTGGGTTTCATCGAGTCTGCCTTCGGTGAATTTTTTAAGATTTCCTGGAATAGATTTCCATTCTTTATCAGCACACTCTCTATACTTGGCACAAATTTCAGATGTTAAACTTAACGATTCATTCTGCCATTCTACATTTATGATCCCTTTATCTTTTTTACATGATACAACCGTTACTAAAACAAAGATTGATAAGAAAATACGAATTCCATTTTTCATATTCAATTTCGAAAATATTATATTAAGTAAGTTCATAAACTCTTTTGGATTTCCTTTGTTATTTGATCGTTTCTGCTGTTTCTTTTTTACGAATCAAAATTTCGATTCGTTCTTCTTTGGCTTTTTTTTCTGGTGTATCTGAATCTTTTGATTTTTGAAACATGGCATAACCTTGGACCGAGATTTGTTCTTTTGGAATGCCATATTCATTGACTAATTTTTCTGCGAGTAAAGAAGCCCTATGGGAATGGTAATCCCATGAGTTTTGAAATTTCGATTTATCAATTTGTGATTCATAAGGAATTTGCACACGAACCACAATATCAATGTCCATACCTTTTGATAATACGGCTAATTGTTCAAAAGCAAATTTTAAATCAGGATCGGCCTTTAATACATCATCGGATGCCAAATCAGATCCGGCGAAAGTCAATTTGAGTTCTTCCGTTTCAGCAAGACCCAATTTTAGTTTAGCTTTTTCTCGAAGTGTTTTTAATGCGAAACCAATTCGTTCCCAAAGACGAAACACTTGTGACTTTGGTTCCATCGTGTCGTCTTCTAAGATTCCGGAACCACCTTCCAGAATCGCTCCAACTGAACTTACATTTAGACCAAATCCTCTTTTGATATCTTTTGCCACTTCCGTTAGGCGGTTAGCATCAACTTTACTGATAGCATACAATATAATAAATAACCCTAATAATAAGGTGATCATATCAGCATAGGTCAATAACCAACGATCATGCGCTTCTATATGTTCTTCTTCTTTGGATACAAATCTGGAACGTCTTCTCATGTTTCCCCTTTGAGGGTTGGGAAAGCTTTATATAAAAAATCCCATTCCTTTTCTTGGACTATTGCATAGAATTCATTAAATAAATCCTGGTTCACAGGCAAAGTAGCGTAGTAACCTTGTTCTACTTTTTTAAACAAAGGATACACTCCAAGTAACCTCGCCATCATTGATGCAGGTTTAATGATATAAGCACTGACCGGCTTGTGTGCTAATTCATAAAATTTTTTAAGATTAAAAAGTACAACCTCTAATTGTTTTTTTCGAACTTCTCTTTTGTCCAATTCACAGAATAATAAAAAGTATTCCTCCTGACTAATTTCCTTTCCCAGTTCCCAACCTTTAGAGATTAATAGTTCTGCCATTTGGATGTCCAGTTCATCAGTGATTGCATTGAGTTCGATCAATCTTTCAACACTTTCTCTTGTGCCTTCCTTCATCATATTTTTTACTTTGTCATAAGTAGAAAATGCTAATGTTTCCCATTCTTCTTTGCCATCTAAGTTATAAACAGTTTCAAAAAAGAATTTTGCCATTTCTATCGTTTCAGTTCGATGAAAAAAATCATAATAATAAAGATGAAATCGATCCACTTGCACACGAACGATTTCCCTCCTGGCAAGTTTTACTTCTTCCGTCAATTGGTGTTTCATTTCCGCTTAATTCGCCGGTGTTCCTAAAAGATAAGAGGGAAATCCTTGTTGGTCGCGTTCAAAAGGAGCAATTGAAAACTGATTGGGAATGGAAACAATCTCATGATAAAACTTATAAGTGGAACGAAATAATATTTTTGGCGTTACAGATTCTTTCGGTGTGTAATAAAATTTTACACCATAACGAAAGTTATTTGCCCATCCTTCTTTTGTAACCTCTAATAAAGGATATTCGGCTGGGATTTTTTTATTTTGGACAACATTAAAAACAATGTCACCTTTTTTATACAACCTTACTCCTTGCGTTTCTCCTGCCAATCTCACAGAACCAGCTTCAGGAAAAGATAAAGACAAATATGTTAAACTAACATAGTTTCCGCGATTCTTTAGTTGTAATGTTACAAGAGATTCTTTTCCAATCTCAAACTTCGGAGTCACTTCCAAGGATACAAAAGCTGGAACAGGTTGCATCGGAAGGTTTGGAATCATTTCCCAACCATTAAAAACAAATTCTTGTGAGTAATTTGGATTTGTTGGGAAAATACGAAAAGATTTTTCTTTGTTATTGTATTCAAAATCTACACGTTTACTTCTTTTTAATTCTTCGTGTTCTTTTAATTGGAGCCCATCCCAAACTTTTTTACCTTTACGATAACCCATCGGAACAGAAAACAAACCTAACGGTGGTTCTTCGGACAAAACTTCAATAAATACGGAATTAAAATTATCTCCCGGAAGTTCAGCGAGCACAATCCTACGAAGGCAATCCCCTGCAAAAGTAACTTTTTCCTTTCCCGGTGCCGATCCCGGAACCCAGGATTTAAGTTTCGCGTCGTAAAACATCTCTCCTAGGCTCTGTAAAAAGAATTCCAACTTCCAAAGAAACGTCCAACTCGATCCATCTTTCCGGAAGGCAGCAAGAACCTCACTTGTCCCCGATTGGAACAAAACTAAGATTTCCATTTCCGGAGTTTCATCCAAATTAATCTGTTTTTGGCCTAAGACACGAATTTTCCTGTTTTGGTCATTCCCGTAGACAGCTTGCCTAATTTCTGAATCGGAAGGCGCTTCCTTTTGTGAGCAGGATACGAAAGAAACAAACGCGAAAAGTAAAGTGACTGTAATTCGAAACAAAATGGATAATTTCATAGGAATTCTTTCATTCCAGCACAACAAAACTCCAATTCAACCTTTTTTGCTTTTCCTTCCAAACTCCCTGAGTTTTACTCGTCTAAGTAGTAAGAATTGGGGACGACATTGGTTTCGACTGTTGTTGGCTTGGATTCAGTGGCACGTAGGGGTGAGGGACCTCTTAAAAACCTTCAAAACAATAACTGCAAATAACGAATTTGCTCTAGCAGCTTAATTTTAAGCTCTACGGTTTCCATGGCTGTTTCCTTAGGTGGCCAAGAAACCGACACCTCTCTAAGGACCTTTCGGATTTGTCGCCCGCTTCGAACCGGATTGAACTTTAAGTAGGATAGGAATTAGTCCCCCGTTTGTAGGGTAAGTCTTTCCGAAATTTATTTGCAAACTAAACGTGTAGAAGCTGCATTTGAGGGCGATAGGACCCGGGTTCGACTCCCGGCGTCTCCAAAGTTTATTTTTAGTATCATAGTTTTATTTTCGTTTAACAAATAATTTGCGACGGGAGTCGAACGACTGCGAGAGTCAGAAACAGTAGCGACCCATAGGGAGCGTGAAGCTGTTTCTGTCGAAGGCAGGATGCCTGAGACCTCGAGCAGGACGGGTCAGAGGTTGCCTGACCCGGACGGGAAGGCACCGTAGACCGACTCCCGGCGTCTCCAAAGTTTCGGCATTCGCTTCTCGCGTTCGCCTGGCCCTCCGTGGCCAGAGCTCCCGCCCGCACCCATCCATGGGTGCTTTTCGAAGCAAACACCTCCACCGGGTTATTAGCTAAAGTTTATTAGAATCTCTTTGAATACAGATATCCCAGCATCATCTAACAGATAATTTGTGGGGGAAGCTAAGAGTGAGGAATCTTACTTTTATTCTCTAAAAACAGAGTTTACAAGTCACAAACAATTCGAATCTTTAAAGGAAAGTAGGACTGCCCTACCCTAATGCATAGAGATTAAATTCATTGTTTGTAATTCACTTAATACACAATTATCTTTCACTCATATTGTTATTTGCGCCAGCTGGGTTGTTTCTTAGTTTTCTTATTTTATTCATTGATCATTCTAAACTTTCGATTTCAGAAAGTTTTCCTTATTTGACCTGGCAATTTCATGTAATCATTGTTACAGGAATAGTAGCAACGATAGGTGGGTTTTTGGATTGGAGATTTCATAGAAAAACTCTCAATATGAAAATTTCAAGAAAAGAGAGAATCGTGGAAGCAATCGCCCTTGGATTGGGAGGTCTGCCAATGTTTTTTCTAATGTGGTTTGCAATGGTCAGCACCAAACCATTTGAATTTTTGATTCCAATCATCCTTGTTTTGATTTTTACGGTTTCGGCTATTTGTTATGATGAATTTATTTTTCATAAAAAACGTTGCGGACACCTAGAAAATTTATATCATAGAATGTTAATTTTTGGAAATGGTATCGCTTGGTTAGCTTGGTTCCATTTTATTTACGTTAGATGAAGTTTTATGATTTATTATCGCAGGCTAATAAGTTCCTAGATCAATCTACGGAAAAGATTCATCAACATCAAGATATCCATGTACTAGATTTTGGTTCAAAATGGATGTATGATAGGTTAAATGAAATTAGTCCTAAGAATTCAAGATATTATGATCCTTCGATCAGTTTTTTAGGTTATGGGATCTTTAAATATGGACTTTCAGTTTCTATCACGATCCTCTATGTTTTTTTTATTATAAAAGTTAATTTGTTTTTGTTACCTTCTTTCGTGTTTATTTTTTATTTTGTGGAAGTTCATTTTTTGTTCCTGTTTCCAGTTCTTTTTGATAATAAAACAAACCCAATAGCTACAAGTATAAAGTACACCTATAAAATAGGGTTAATCCATGTTATACTCAATGTCATTCCTATTGCGATATTTATGTTGTGTGGATTATTCAATTTTAAAAATCCACTTCGGTTTTGGTTAGTTGGCTGTATTGCCATATTGATTTGGTATAAAGATGAAATTAGAGATCGGGTATAATTTCCCATTTGAGATTAGAAAAGAAACTCACCAAAGCAATTGTAACGATGACTTTAGTATTTTGTTTCTGTCGGATTTACATTTTAATGGGTTCAACAAAACAAAAGTTTACGAAATAATTAAGAAAATTGAAGAGTTAAACCCCACAATTATTTTATTTGGCGGTGATTATATTGATTCAAACAAGGGACTGATCCAATTAAAATTGTTACTTCTATCATTATCACATCGGAAAAATCTTTTTGCAATTGCAGGCAATCATGACTATTTTTTCGGAATAGACAAAATTAAAGAATGTATGGAAGCAAACAATGTCTTTTGGCTTGAAAAGCGGTCATTTACATTTCAAATCAACAACACAACAATTCGAATTGTTGGGAATCTTTTGAAAACTGAAGAAAAAGAATTTGATTTTTCCATTTTAGTTTTACACAATCCAAAGGCTATCGACAACCTTAAGGACCACCATCACTCAGCGTTTGCTGGTCATCTACATGGTTGCCAATTTGTATTTTGGGAAAATAAAAATGGCCTGTACCCTGGAAAATTCTTTTATAAGTGGAACACTCTAAAGGCAATGAAGGATGATTGTCAGTTTTTCATAAGTAAAGGTTTAGGAGATACTTTGCCTATAAGATTCAATTGCAAAAGAGATATGATATTTCTTCAGGTGAATGGGATCCAAGATAGAATCATTTTTTAAATCATTATGGAAAAAGGAATTTAGTAACGTGAAAAATCCAACAACCCTAGCAGTCACCGCGGCAACAGTATATGGCTTATTGTTACGTATCCTTCATGATTTATTAGATCCATTTCTAGGAAACATTATCAGTATTAGTTTCCTCATCCTTGCGCCCGTTACGATTGGTTTTTTGACAATTTACCTATTACCAAAAGAACATACAAAAAGTTTATCAGGTGCAATTTTTAAACCGTTTTTGCCCTGTTTTATTTTGATGTGTGTCACCATTGCTCTAAATATTGAAGGTAAAATCTGTTGGTTAATGATTTTTCCTTTATTTGCATTTACCGCTAGTTTAGGAGGTATTTTAGCTTATCAAATTAAAAAGGTAAGTAATTCAGATTCGAATCATAAAACAAAAAAAAATCGGAATACTTTGCATGGTTCCTTCATTCTTTTTTTGCCACTAGTTGTTGGTTTCATTGAAGGAGACAGCACATTAAGTCGAAAGGATTTCTACATTTCAAAATCTGTAACAATCCAAGCTCCAACGAATGAAGTATGGAAAGAGCTGACAAACATTAACGAAATCAAACCCGAAGAACAAAAATTTAACCTTTCTACCTTTTTAGGATTTCCAAAACATATCAGCACAACCATTGAGAAAATGGAAGTTGGTGGCCGAAGGATCGCATTATATGAAAAAGGACTTTATTTCAATGAAACAATTTCAAAATTTGAGAATGAAAAGCGCCTGGTTCTCAACATAGATATAGATCCAACCACTATCCCAGTAACAGTGATGGATGAACATATTGTGCTTGGTGGAAAATACGTAGACATATTGCAAGATGTTTACAGTCTCGAAAGTTTACCTGATGGAACCAGTAAACTAACACTATCTAGTCGGTTTTATATCAACACACCATTCAATTGGTATGCGGGTATATGGTCAGAATATCTAATGGGAGATATTCTAAAGAGTCAAATCAATCTAATCCGGAGTCGAACACAGAAAACAAATGATAAAGGCGATTCTCGGTGATTCAAAATTACTTTTCTATTTGAGTTTTTCCGTTTGATATAATAGATTTAACTTAAGCCAAATTGAAAACTTCTAACCACTTGAAATTTATCACTATTTTTATCATCGCGATAACGACCGCCATTTGTTTATTCTCTTTCTCTTGTTCAACCGCTTACGAAGAAATGGAAGTCATTTACCAAGCGGAAGATGGCCAAAGGATTACGGCAGTTTACCACAATCCAACAAATGAAGAAGGTACATTCTCTGTGACTCTAAAATTTCCTAGTGGGCAATCTGTCACATTGAATCAAGGTATGGCTGCCTCAGGAGTTCGTTATACAGATGACAAAACTTTAGTTTGGTGGACAAAAGGTGGTGAGGCATTTATGATGAAACCAGATGGAAAAGGTGATTGGGAGATAACAGACAGGTATAAAGAAATTCCAATACCGCCCAATCCTTGAATTCTGAAATTTTATTTATATCAATTTAATGTTAGGCCATGCTCCGAACCATGTATGATAATAAAGCATATAGATTCCATACAATATCCCACATAAGATAAGAAAGATAGCCGTTTTACGGAAGACCAAAAGATTTCCCATTTCCACGGTAATTTTCAAAACGATCTTAGTTAGCCTATCGATAATGGAGAACAAAAAGAAAAAAAGCAGAAGGATCACACCCATACCGATCAAAGTCACAACGGGTTTTTCATACATACTCGTAAGACCCAATACCCGTCCGTTGATGGTTGTTACAACCAAATCGACTGCCAGTATACAAAGTAAGCGAAAATAGAAACTTAAGAATCGATGAAATAGGGTTTGTTTTGGTGAAGACATGGGATAAAATTCGAGTTTCCGAGCCAAACTTGCAAGTATGATTTATTACAATCAATGATCAATTTATAAGTTTTTTATCATCTAAATTTCTATTCTGACATAAATCATACGACTGTTAGTTTTAAAAATACTTCAAAAAGTAGGATGCCAGAGATTAACTTACCAAGCGAAGTGACTTCAAAAATTCTTTTTTTATTAATCTTGGTAAGTATAACGTGTGGTTTTGGTTCTATGGATGGTTCCATTTCTCCAAATTCTTTTTTCTTCTAAGATGGTATCATCTTTCCTAATTGGTAAGTCTGTTTCTCCCTCTTTTGGAGTGGCATAAAAGATAAAGGTTCTTGGTGCTATCCACTGTAATTCAATTCTCATATCGTCAAAAACATGGAATTTGGATTTTGATAGATCAAATACATATTTTGTGCGAACAAATCCTTTACCAGCATCAAACACTAGAAATAAATTTTGCGGAGAAACGGATTCAAAGTTACACATATGCACGTGAATTTGTTTACTGAGATTCTTCAAAAGCACACGGCGAAGATTCAAATCATACACAACACCTTCATATTCTTCCTCTTCATTTTTTATGACAATTAAAAGGAAATGTCCTATTTGTTCTGTTTTAAAAACTTTCTGATAGCGACTATCAACAGGTATTGTGTCCAATAGTTTGGAGGATTTTCCATCTAAAATCCTTAAATTTCCATCGTTCAGTTCAAATCTCAATTTTGGGAATGTATTTTTGCCAGGAAGAGAACTTTGTGGAGTTAAAAAAATATAATCTGAATAGACATATCCTTCTGAATTGTTTAAGGAACGAACCTTAGTCCAAAGCCTGTAATCCGAGTTGTCATTCGTGATTTCTTCCTACACCGTGACGATGTTATTTCCATCTAATTGTCGAATGACTTTTGATTTTTCACTTGGTTTTTCACGCAACATCACCTTGTTCCCGGAAATAGAAACATCCTTTCCATAACTGCACATTGTGAAACAAAACAAAACAAAAGAAGAAGTAGGTAAAGTCGAACGAACTGAGTCATTTCATTTCTCTTAAATAAAATATAAATTCTTTTTCGCAAGCTGTTAGAATATAGGCAATACAAAATTTCTAATCCCTTTATCTTCTTAATATCACGTATAGGGCAAACTCCCTAAAACAGAGTGTAATCCCTATTAAATTAAGATTTACTTTCATAACCTAACTTAAAAAATGTTATAGATTTATTATTATCGAATATAAATCTTTGCCGATGATGTCCTTTTTCTATCGTACAAATTGTCTGATTTTTTTTCTAAGTTTCTCTCTATCACTTTTTGCAGAAGAACCTACCAATACAAAGAAAGTGGAAAATCCCGGATCAAAATTATCCAACGAAGAAACAAAAGGTCGAAGAATTCAGATTCAAAACGATTCAATATTTGAACCGCCATTACAAAAACAGACTCCGGAGCCAGATAAAGATTTTTCTCTTAAAAAGGAAAATGGTGCTAAATACTTTACATTTTATCCTGGAGTCCAAGCAAACTTAACAGATTTGACAATTGTGTCTTCTACTGGAAGTCGTGCGGTCATGATGGACGATCAACGAATGGATCAAAATCTTTCCTTCCTTTATGATTTAAAATCGCAGGAATGGCAAATGGGAGATAGTTGGGGTTTATTCATTCTAAATCGGAATGTTAACTTTCGCCAATCCAAACAGAAAATAACAGACATTACCGCTACGAATATGTCTTCAAGTGAAGGAGAATCCGGTTCATCCAATCGATCTTCCCCAATTAAACAATATAAAAATCAAGACCTAGGCACAGAAACCTATGGAAGTTATCACATGTTACTTCCTGCAATTTATTATGGCAAAAAAGGAAATGATAAATTTAGAATTGGGTTAGGTTTAGGATATTCAAAAGTCAACATACAAGGTACCGCAGATTTTAATGATGGAAATGGTTATTTTGCTAACCTAATGGTATTTAGTGGCGGAAGAAATCTCGATGAAAGAATCGACAACATAGGCAGATATTCTTTATTAAATAACGGAAACATTGATGGTGATCCCTATCGTGCTTATTTGTTATCCAATTTATCTTATGGAAATAATTTAGAAGCGCTTGGAGCTTATACCCTCATTAAGGGAGATGTAAATCCCAAAACGATCAATCCATTGTTAGCTTTATATTATGCACAAACTACTGGAAATAATTTAAGTCCGCTTGAACTTTATGCTTTGTTAACCTTAGGAATCGGAAGAGTCAATTCCTCAACCAACTATGCAAAGAGTTTTTATTTTTTTTGGGAGATTCCCATTGGTTCTATCAATTGGAGATTGGGTTTAGGTGGGCCATTCTATGCACAAAATGGTTATAAAATTTCCTTTTCCACGGTTGAAATGTCTTTTTATATGCCGATTGAATTCTAGGATTATTTGATTCGGCTTTTTGTAATCGGCAAAAGAACAATGTAAAAAACAAAAACAGAGAATCCAATTCAGACAGAATAAAATAATTGGGTGTTGGATTTTTTAAGTAAAATCAAATTTTGACTTCAAAAATCTAATCTGCACTTGTCTTATATTAGTTGATTGATATCCTTCTCTTGAATCAATCGGGCTCACTTCGGGATGCGCTGACGCTTTCGTCTCACCTTTGTCAGGTGAGACGGTTATATTTCGGAGACATTTGAAATATTAATTCTCATTTTTTAACGTGAGGTAAAATTTTTTTTTCTAAAAAAGATTACTGAATATAAAGCGATGGTCTAGAACCTGTATCATTTCGTGTGACCGCAATTATCTTTGCATTCATCTGATCTAACAATAAAGTGGGATACATACCAGAATAAGTATCCTGACCAACAGAAATATCCCGATGGGAACAACTTGTTCCGTCCACATTGCATCTGAATAAACTTGGCTTTTCTTGATTAGCGCCATTTTGGGTTACCACAAATATTTTTCCACCAGAATTATCGATTACCACGCTAGGATTTGTTCCTGACATTGATCCTTGTCCTACTGAAATATCCGTATGGGAACAACTTGATCCATCTAGATTGCATCTAAATAAACTTGGCTTTGCAGCATTCGCTCCATTTGAAGTGACAACCAACAACTTACTGTTAATTTGATCAATAACGATACTAGGAGAATATCCAGAACTGTTTCCTTGGCCAGCAGATATATCCGTATGGGAACAACCTGATCCATCTAGATTGCATCTAAATAAACTTGGTTTTGAATTATTCGCTCCATTTGAAGTGACAACCAACAACTTACTGCTAATTTGATCGATAACGATACTAGGGTAATTACCTGAAAAGGATCCTTGACCCACTGAAATATCCGTATGGGAACAAGAAGATCCGTCTAAATTACATCTGAATAAACTCGGTTTATAATTGTTTGCTAGATTTGTAGTAACAACTAACAACTTTTTATTAACTAGATCAATTGCCAAACTTGAGTAGAATCCAGAATTAGTTCCTTGACCAACCGAAATATCCGTATGAGAACAATTTGTCCCATCTAAATTACACCTAAATAAGCTAGGTTTAGCGTTATTTGTTCCATTCGCCGTTACAACCAACAGTTTCATATTTATGTAATCTATGATCGAATTTATGTAAGAGCCCGAATAACTTCCTTGTCCTGCTGAAATATCAATTAGATTGCATCCGCTTCCATCAAAATTACATCTGAATAAACCTGGTTTGGAATTATTCGCTCCGTTATTTGTAATAACCAATAGTTTTTGATTAAATGTATCGATAACTGCGCTTATTTCCATACCCGATCCAACTGGACCTACAGTTAAAGCAACATGTGTTGTACTACCTGTACCTATTTGTGCAAACGGCATAAAAGCCTTAGCTTCCATTGAAGACAACGCACTTCCCCCCGTTGGTCCATTCGCTGCCACCCTAAAGTAATACATAGATCCACTTGTTAATCCAGGAATTGTAGTAAACGGATTAGTGATAGATCCTATATTAGTCGATATACTTGAAACTCCTGGACTGGTGCTGTAATAAACTGTGTATGAGGTAGCACCTGTTACTGGAGTCCAGTGTACAAAAGCGTTGCTTCCTCCTGCTTGAGCTTCTACAACGACTGGAGAATCTAAATTAACTGGATTCACTTTTATTGTTACTAAGGAAGCGGAAGTTCGGTTTCCTCCTGCGCAACTGCCTGCATTGTCTTTAAAGGAAAATTCAAATATATAATCACCAATTGCATCAGGTAAAACTTTAGCTAATTTACTATTACTATTTTGAATATCACCATTTGCCAAATTGGATAGTGGTGGTTTGGAGACCAATCTCCAATTGTATTCATATAAATTTGATTGAGCTCCGCAAAAGGAGGCGTCTGGGTCAAACGATTGTGTTGCATTAAGTGATGCTTCAAATCCTGAAGTTATCGCAATATTCGTTGCCACCTGGATCACAGGAGTTTGGTTGGCAAATGGTGTGGTGGCTTGTAAAATCCCACTCCAAAGACTTCGGTTCCCTCCATGGTCAAAAGCGCGGATACAAAAATAATGAACTGTTCCTGAAGACAATCCACTGATGGTAAACTCTAATGGAGTGCCTGCAGGTGACGCCACTACCGTATTCGGAACAAAGACACCCGCCGAACAGTCGTCATCTGAATTGATGGGAGTGGAACGACGTCTGATTTCATAAGCGGAGGCAGAACCAACATTTCCATTGTCTCCCACTGCAATCCAAGTCAGTTTGATTTGTTGGTAGGATTCGACAGTTGCAGTTGCGGTTGTGATATCAGCAGGTGGGACTAAGTCTGTTGGTGCATAGGTTGTGGTGGAGACAACTCCGGACCAAGAATTGCGATTCCCTGCAGAATCAATGGCGCGAACACAAAAATAGTATGTTGATTGCGGGAGGTGGCCATCAATTTCTTTTGTTTCCACTAACCCTGCGTTTTTTGGAATCATCGTATGTGCAATCCCAGTAGCAGCATCACATTGCAAATTGTTTGTGATGGGGGAAGTGGACCTTCTGATCTCATACGCAGATGCTTGTCCTAATGCACCTACACTGCCCGGAGCTGTCCATCGCAACTGGATTCTGGATGAGGACATCGGTGTTGCCACCAAATCGGTGATATTCGACGGAGCAATGGTATCGGCAACATGAACGGAAGCAGATGCTTCATGAGTTTGGTACGTGGCAAACACTCCCGCAATGCCAGGAGTGGTTGCTGTGAAAGTAGATGAATTCAGATTGCCTATGGGGCCTCCACCAAGGCCAACGCCAGTGGTGTGGAAATTGACATTCACAAATTTTTGAACACCGGCAAGGAACCCTCGAGCAGAAAACGTAATGGGTTCATTCACCTGCACCCAAGCTTGTGTTGGTAAAATTTCCAAGCTGTCAATGACAACAGGAAGTCCTGGTGGGTATGTGGTTCCTCCTGGTGGACTACTTGCATTGTTCGGATTGTATCCATTATCGAGTTCCCAAACATCATTGTATCCATCACCATCACGATCTGGAGTGTATTGGCTGATGTAAGCAGGGTTCCCTGAGTCAGTAGGGTATAAAAACGTTCCTGTAGATGGCCTAGCCGTTTTCTGACCATGGATATCGACGGCAACGATCTGAATTAAGATTCCACCAGGACTCATTGCTTCGTAAGGGATATTGGATCTATACCAATTTGTTGTTCCTTCTCTTGTCATCGAGAAGTAGTTAGTTGGTCCACCCGCAGGTCCTACCACCAAATACACATTCATGGCATCATTGTCTGGTTCAAACACATCAGCTCTTATTTCATACGGAATATGGCGAGTGCTAGGTTTTAGATAATAGTAGGCACCATTGATGACAGGAGGTAAATTCCCTGGTGGAGGAGTTCCCCCGCCAAACAGTGAAAAACTTTTTGTTTGAAAGACAATTCTTTCTGATTCAAGTGTTGTGTTGACGCCGGCCCAACCAGGCATTCTTTCTGCATCTGGTTCTGTGCTCTTGGTAGAGACATGAAAACCTCTACTTTTTCCAAAGTTAAGATTCATCGATTGTGCTTTGGCACGGTCCAGAGTGATGGTGACTAAAACTTCTTTTTTGAATTGGTAAGATGGAGTGATTTGGTAGATGGAACTTGTTGGCACATAACCAGAAGGAAGTGGTGCTTGGGTTGATTCGTATTTCGTAATTTTAAAGTCGACGGTTTCCTCCATCGCACCTTCAGGGATCAAAATCGTAAAAAGTTCGTCACTGGATTGGATGCGTGTTCCCGATGGAGTCCCCGTTCCACCACCTGCAGGAACCCCTACATCCTTAGAACCTAAGAGTACCAACAAAGAGTCTTTAGAGAATTCATTATTGGTTCGATTGAAATCTAAAAATGCAATGCAGTTCCCAAACACTAAGGTGCTGAGTAAAATCCAAATTGTCTTTTTCATATTAAAGTTTCCTAATTCGCTTATTTGTTTTCAATTTTGAGAGTTTTCGAAGAAAGAATGCCCTCTAATGAATGCGTTTGTTTTGTCTGTTCATTTCGAAATACTACACCCAATCCGTTTTGATCAATGCGCATCATACCTGCATTGATTCCTATTCTATCATGTACACCTAATTACCATCATGTTATGAATTTATGCAAGTCAATAAATTGATTCGTTTTCAGATACAGAGCCCAATCTAATTCTTTTTTAATTAATAAATTTAATCCATTTATTGCTCCACACAAAAGATGATTGAAGCTGAACTGCAGTTCCCTATGGAAGGGGAGTGCAAAGTAACACTATTTGCGGAGGCACCTGCGTTCGAAGTAGTTCCAATCGTCCAACGATTGCAATGGTTTGTTGCGCTAAGCCAACCCGTACTGAAACCCGTTAAAATCGAAGTTACAATCGTCGGACTTTCCGCATGTTGCAAATGCGCAGTAAAAATTCCTGCACTATTCGTAATCATAAAGTTCCCTCCATCAACTGCTCTATAATAAGGAGTATTAGGCTTTAAAACCCAATCTTTATTTTCAGTGACTCCTCCCGTTGAACAATCACTTGTAGTACACGCAATGCGATTCACGTCATCGGCAAGAAAAGCTTTAAACACTGCTCTAGCTGGTAGCATTGGTTTTTTTGCATCATTCATACAAATGGCATCGGCACCAGAGATACCTCCGCGTGCGCCAGTATAACTAGTACTCGTGGAAAAAAACCGACACCTTGTACACACGGGAATTGCCGTTTGGCAATCAGTCGTTTGACCTGTAAGACAAAGAATCGATTGTGTCTGCCAAAATGCTTCCGTGCCGAATTCGTTTGGGTTATTTAAGTCTAGTTTTGTGCATTGGAAAAACAAAAGGGAACAGGCAAGTAAGAAACGATTCAGAAAACCTAATTCATTATTCAAAAACAATCTTAAAGTAGTGTTTGGCGACCGTTGGTATAAGAAGTTAAAAATCTGATCTTAAATCCTTCTATCCTCTCATAAACGGAAATAAATCGGAAACAATAATCTCTCCTAGTTTAAGCACTTCGTTTTCAACTTTTTTCCTGTCTTTGTCTTCTAGAGCAAGCGATGATAACTGATTGATCGAACGATTTAAAGGCAAACGAATTGCATCGAAGGTGCGACCACTAATTCCATCGGCCCTTTCATTTCTAAACAAAGAATTTCTGATAAAGGAATCCTTAATTTCTTTTTCTAAGTATTTTGCTACTACCTGATCTAAATCTTTCTCCTTAACTTCTTTATCATTTTTATCAAAAAAGTTAATGATCATATGGGAAAAAACGGGAGACCTCAAATTTAAGAAATTTATTTTTTCTTCCTTTGTAGTTGGATTCAAATGTTTGAATAATTCAGGAAAGTATTGGTTTGTGAATCGAACTAAATTGATCACAGAAGATCCATTATTAAAGTTAATCGGAGGAATGATGACATCACTCAGAGAAATGGCAAGCATGGAATAATACCACCAACCCGGCGGACTATCAATGATCACAACATCAAACTTACGATGCAATGGAGTTGCTGATCCAGGTTGTGGAATTGTAATTCCTTGTTTCATTAACTTAGAAATCGTTTTTGCAGAGCTAATGCTCCGTACCATTCCAAAACCGATTTAAGAAATATTTTCTTCAAACCGTAGGCGCGCCACTTCTGCTTCTTTTTCCCAACGAAGATTTCGATATGCCTCACCCCAACTTTGTTTGTAATAGAACTTTCGAAAAATCCATTCTCCAAAATAGAGAATTCCAAAGACAAACGGAGAAAACAAACGTTGTTGGCGCTGATGAACAAACTCGTGTATGGCGATTCCTTGCCAGTATTTTTTATTTTTGTAATCGATACAAGAACAACTTAAAAAACAAAAACAAAGAAAACTAGCTCCTTCCGCATATAAAATGTGGATAGAACCCAATTTTCCCTGGGGAAGATAAACTTTAATCTGGGGAATAAAACAAAAAATCCAAGTCAGACAGAAGAAGATTAAAAAAACAAATGCAAAGGTGATTTTACTGCTCCACACAAAAGATAACGGAAGGATTGGCGCAATCGCCATTAGTAGAAACATGTAATGAGGAACTATATAAAGCAACACGTGCCGAAGCTGTTGTTCCTTGCGTCCAACCGGCACAGTTTCCTCCGGATAGTGTAGTCCAACCATTTGTGAATAGTCCTGTAAAAACATTAGTAACTTGCGGATTCTCTGCATCATTGGTTTGGCTTGTAAAAATTCCCAAACTATTGGTCGTCGCAATGGTCACATTATCAGCTGTTCGTACATACGCAGTATTGGGTTTCAAAACCCAATCCACATGTTCGGAAGTTCCTCCCGTCAGACAATCGGTTGAAGTACAAGCAATTCGATTCACCTCATCCACAAGAAAAGCTTTATATACCGCACCCACTGGCATTGGTGGTTTTTTGGAGTCATTCATACATTTGGCATCGGCTCCGAGAATGCCTCCCCGATTGCCATTATAGGTTACACTGGTGGAAAAAAATTTACAGGTTGTACAAACAGGAACTGCCATCCGGCATGCAGCAGTCTGCCCTGTGAGACATAGGATGGTTTGGTTTTCTAAATAAGAATCAGTTCCAAAATCACTTGGATTATTGAATTCTGGCTCTGTGCAATGGATGAAAGCAACAAGTATGAAGAGAAGTCCGAAACGCATCGATACATTCTATCCTGATTGAATTTTCGATCAACTAAGAATTCAATTCATTCGTATAGAATTACTCAACTTATGTTTGGAAAGATTTTATGTACCAAAACAATTGAACAATAGAATCAATCGAAGTTTAAATCATTCTAACCAAGATCACTGTTCACAACAAAATACATGTTATGCGAATGTGAAAACGAATGCATTCACCAAAAAGTAAATTCGAATTTGCTATAAGAAGGAAACCACCACCTTCAAAAACTAATCTTGACAATTGAATGAGAATTCATTCAAAATAAGCATCGGAAACTTTATGCCATTTGATACAACGATCCAATGCCCTTGGTGCAAAACTCAATATCCAAATACAAAATTAACTAACTGTACAAATTGTGGAGGAACCCTCGAATACTCTTTCAACTCTGACGATCTTGGGTCTGAACCTCCAAACGCACCAAGAGTCCTTCCAACAAAATTCAAACGAAGGATCAAATACACAGGCAATGTAATGACCCTCATCGGAATCATTTTCACAATTCCATTTTTTTGGACGATTTTATTTCCCATCATTGGGATCTATTGTTGGCGAAGGGGTTTACGTACTGCGAATGACGAACTCATTCCCTTAGAACAAGGAAAGGCCACAGTTGGCGAAATCATAGACATTCGCAAAGACTACACTCAATCGTTAAACGGCAAATCGCCAACAATTGTTGAATTTGTATTTGAAGTAAGTGGAAAAAAATATACAGGAAATGTTGGCAATATTTATGAATCAGTCCATCTAACAAAAAAAATCGGTGATAAACTTTGGATTGTCTTCATGCCAAAAGAACCTGAAATCAGTAGTGTTTGGCCCCCTTTGGTATAGGATGATTCAAATCTGATCTTAAATCCTAAGTCGTTCTGTGGAAGGAAGGTGATTATCTAAAAAATAAAAATAGAGACATTATGAACAGGTTCATTTGCTAAAACAAATAAACATTTCACTTTACCAACCAAAAGGAAATCGAAAAAATCGAAAAATATGCCACTCAGTGATATGCAAATGAAACTGATCCAAGAATCAAGGGTCATACTAGTTCAAAATCTTCACCTTACCAATGAAGACGCCATTGTGGTGATTTCAAAAGCAATAAAAAAAGAACTAACCATCAGAAAAACTACTTTGGAACTTTTGGAAATTTCTACCTTATCAGAGAGAACTTCCTTTGTTCGAGCTGTTGTCAAACATGTCCAAGACCAGATTATGGAAAATCCAGAATGGAGATCGAATCAGGTAGAACGATACATTGAAAAATTCTACCAAACACTTCATAAAATTATGAACCCAGATCCAGAATGAACATGATTTTTTCTTTAGTGCGTTCCCAATCTCTTTCTATAAAAACATTTTATTTTTCAATGGGTCAGGCTTCTCCGGGGTGCGCTTACGCTCCCGTCCCCTTCCATCTAACGATAGCAGGTGACCAAGCCCTTCGTATCCTTAACGCGGTTTTATTGGTATATAAACCAATTCTTCTGAACTAGGATCATCATTTTTGTATTTTTCACCGAGCACTTCAAAATGGGGCCGATTGTCCAAATCATATTCAGAGTTAGGAAACCATTCTCTAAAAATCCATTGAAAAAACGGGCCCGCTTCACTCGCCAAACCTTTGTAAGGGAACACACTATAAAATCCCGCAGGAATTTCCAAAACTTCCAATCCCTCCGGTAAGTTCGTTAGAGAGGAAACTTCTACTCCCGCCCATTTGACAAAACTTCGATTTAAATTAAAATTTTGAAAATAATCGATCGGATAAACTGACAAAGAAATCATTTCCTTTGAAACTCGGTTTTGAATGGAACTAATGGAGGGAACAAAAGACTTCCATAAAGTTGGTGTTAGACTTTGAGACAAAGACATTTCAATTTTTTTACCAACTAAGTATTTTTTCTCTATAGAGATGATTTCAGAATCCATAACCAATCAATCTTTCTATGACTCCATATTTCAATCAGGATTATTTATATGATACTAACAAAATTCTTGACCAAATCGGAAAAGGTCAATACAACTTCCGAAATGATGTTAAACGAAAAAGGTTTTTATATTACGATTTTAATGTATGGATTATTTTCTGCCATTGCAGTTCAAAAAAATGTCTGTGATTTACGAATGGCCGAAGGAAATATCAAACCAGAACTCTCTCCAAAAGATAGAAATTAACAAATCAATCACAAAGGTAAGGAACCATATGTCATCAAACAAATTTGAAGAATCTCTAACAAATGGGGCTCACAAACAATTACAAAGTATAGTGGGTCATTGGGCTGGCAAAACCAAAACTTGGTTTGAAAAAGATGTCCTCGCAGATGAATCCAATGCAGAAGCCACCATCACTACCTTGTTAGATGGCAGATTTATCTCAATCGATTACCGCAGTAGTTTGGATGGAAAACCCTTTGTGGGAAAAATGATCCTTGGTTTTGATATCCCTTACCAAAGATATACAAGTTCCTGGATTGATAGTTTCCATATGGGAACTCAAATCATGTTATCGAGTGGAGAAGGAGATGAAAAAGGATTTTCTGTCTTAGGTTCCTATGGGAATCCAGAATACGGAGAAAAACTTTGGGGTTGGAGAACAGAAATTCAATTCATCGGCGATAAAGAATTTTCCCTAACTGCATTTAACATCTCTCCCGAAGGGGAAGAAGCAAAGGCTACAGAAACCTTTTACAAAAGAATGGGATAGAAGTTTAGAGGAATTATTTTAAACGACAAAAAAATAAGTAATGTTTCTTTTCCCTTTGGGCGTTCCCAATCCCTCCTAACAGCCGTATTTCTTCTGTAAAGGGTCAGGCTACTCCGGGGTTCGCTTTCGCTCCCGTCACCTTCCATCTAATGATGGCAGGTGACCAAGCCCTTCGTATCCTTAACGCAGGATAGTAAATTGTAAGACAATCGCAAAATCTATTGTTGTCTTCCTTCAATGATTTGTAACAAAATGACTATTGCAATCCCCATTCTTCGATCGAGTGCATTGGCATTATCGGAAGAAAAATCTATATTGAATTGAGGAACAAAAGGGTTAAAAGTTTGTTTTAAAACTCCCACCTGATTTTTATTTAATGTAATAAAAAAACTTTGAGGAATTAAATTGGTTAGAAAACGACGAAGAATTGCTTTGAACATACTATCTTCATCAATGGAACCAATCACTTGGTCTTTTGTGTCGAGTATTTCCCAAGAATCTTTTAGGATAGATTTAAAACCTTTTCTGCGGAGTGATCCAATCGCCTCATTCGAAGTAACATCTACTACATCGTAAATAGCAGAAAAATCGATCACACTTCGTGCTTTTATTTTTAAGAGTTCTTTTGTTTTGGTTTCATCTGCATAAACGGAAATATCTTCCTTTAGTTTAAAGGCTTTCTGTTTTACAAAAAAAAGAAGTTTGTTTTTGCTCTCATCAAAAATACGAATTTCGCCGCCAAAGATTTTCAAAAAACTTTTTTTAGCAAAATATTTGTTAAATGTGTACTGTTGCATAGGCCACGATTGTAACCAATCCTCACCAAACTCAAGTCAAAAAGGATTCAAAACTGCCAACGGAAACACCGGAATCTAAAAAAAAATACTTTACAAAATTAAACGAACGATCGTACTTTTATTTATGGGCAAAGGTGAGGATACAAAATCAATGATTTTGGACAAAGCTGTCCAAATGGCGAGTGTCCAGGGCCTGGAAGGACTTACCATAGGATCCCTCGCCGATGAATTGGGAATGTCCAAAAGTGGACTTTTTGCCAAATTTGCTTCCAAAGAAAACCTCCAAATCGAAGTTCTCCGAGTTGGAAGTGAGCTCTTTCGCAGAAATGTAGTCTATCCCGCACTCAAAACTAAACCCGGCCTAAACAGACTCAAAACAGCATTTCAAATGTGGTTGTCTTGGGCACATACGGATAACCTACCGGGAGGGTGTTTGTTTTTGTCTTCTAGTTCAGAATTTGACGATAGACCTGGTGTTGTTAGAGATCATTTGAAAAAAACACAACTCAGTTGGCAGAAGACTTTAAGACAATTTGTACAAGATGCAAAAGATACTTTAGAGTTAGATGCAAATACAAATGTAGATAAGATGGTGCAAGAAATTTGGGGCCTCATCTTAGGTTTCCATTTTTACAATAGACTTTTAGAAGACAAAAACTCGGAAAAAAGGACCAAACAAAGTTTCAACGAGTTACTCAAAAGACACCAATATGAAAATTAAAAAGAATTTTTAGTAGAGATCATCAAAGAAAAGGAATTAAAATTATGGAAACAAATAGCACGATCGTTCGTTCTTTAAATAGGAATTATCCTATCACGATGGAAGAAAAATGGGCATTTGCCAAAAGAAAACCAATGTTCTTTGGTTATGTGGCTGCTCAGTATTTTTTATCAACACAGAAACAAAAACCTTCCAGAAAGGAAATGGATGTACTAGCGCTTGCTGAACAAAAAGAGTTTCAAGAAAAAGAACACCACATCCAATACTTTCATTGGAAGGGTGAAGGAAAAACCATCCTTCTCGTTCATGGATGGAATGGGCACACTGGAAATTTTGCAAGGATTGTACCGGCACTTTTAGAAGAAGGATACAATGTCATTGGTATTGATCTACCAGGGCATGGTTTTTCTACCGGAAGGTTTTCCAATATTGTTCTCTCAGCAAAAATGGTTCGAAGACTTGTAAGTGAAGTTGGAAATCCAGATTATATCATCACACATTCATTTGGTGGCGCCGTTGCTACCGTTGCACAAGAATTAGGTGTATTGGCCCAAAAGTTGGTTTATATTGCACCTCCATTGAGATTAGAAATCTTAAGAAAAAGTTTTAGTGACTACTACCGTTTAAGCGAAGAAGAACAAGAAGCCATGCGACTGGTTTTAGAAAGAAAGGTTTCACAACCTCTCAGCAGTTTGGATTTGGGAGCCGCTGGGCCAAAGATGAACAACTCTCTTCTTGTCATTCATGATGAAGATGATTTAGAGATTCCATTTTCTATGGGCCTTGCTGTATCAAAAGCTTGGAAACAATCGAAACTCGTTAAAACAAAAGGTCTCGGTCACAAAATGATTTTGCGAACCGAGAGTGTAAAGGATGAGATCATCAGTTTTTTAAAAGAGGTTTAAACAATTTAAAACAAACTTAAGAATGACTTGCGTTAGTTTGAATTAGATTGGATCAAAATACCAAAAGAAAGAACTAAGTTTGGCTCATAGATGCTAATTTATTAGATTCATCTTTGATCATTTGAATATGTTCTTCTAGATCTTTGGAGGCACGACTGATTTCGTTCACCTCCATTTCTAGTTGAACTATTCCTTTGGATGCTTCCTTTTGGCCAAGTAACTGCTCTTTGGTGGATTCTGAAATTTGTTTCGATAACTCTCGGATTTGAGCCAACTCCACTAAAATTGCCGATAGTGTATTTCTCTGTTCCAAAAACAAACGATTCATATCTTGGATTTCTACAAGAGTTTGGTTCAATCGATCAATTTGAGACTTTGCGAGTTCCCCCGTTTCTTTGGAGGCATTTCTGGCGTTCGCTATGATTTCTTTGGAACTTTTGACTACGACGGCGATTCGTTTTACGTTATTTTTCGTAAACTCGGCAAGTTTACTCACTTCGTTGGCCACAACGGCAAATCCTTTTCCTACATCCCCTGCCCTTGCTGCTTCAATCGAAGCATTTAACGCAAGTAAGTTTGTTTTTTCTCCAATTTCTGCAACGATGTTATTAATTTCATTCACTTGGTCAAAAGAAGATTGAATGGATTCCAAATGAGTCGCCGTTTGGTCGGCAACTTCTGTGACAGACATACTTTCTTTTTTATTGATCTCAGCGATTTCGACAAGGTGTTCACTTTGTACAAGAATTTGATCCACAGTTTCTTTTAGAATTTCTGTATCTGCGACCATACCTTGAACTTTATTATTTTGTTCTTCAATGGAAGATCCATTGGATTCGAAAGAACTTGATAATTCGGAAATGACAGCCGTGATTTCTTCTAAGGAAGCAGCTTGTGATTCTAGTTTGATAGAAGTTTGTGAAACAAAATTACTAAAATTGGTGATGGAACTTTCTAATTTTATGGCAGCATTGGCAGAAATTTTATTTCGTTCTTTGGTTTGATCAAGTAACATTTCTGCTTCATTTGCTTTTAGCTCCGCAAGTGAACTAATTTTCGTTAGTAGCTGGACAAGTAAACTAACAATGTATCCGGCAATCATTATAAAAATTGGTTTCATCACTTCCCCAGCCAAACCAACATAACCCATCTGACGGGACAATTCCGGATTCACAGAAAGTTTGATACCTGCAATATTCACAGCACAATACAAAGCTACTGCTGAAGTGATCGCACCAATGAACGAGTTTAACAAAACAAATTTTCGATCTCCTAAAAATCCAGAATAGATGGCATTAAAAAAGAAGATAAAATAAACTACAGCGTTAGCAAGTGCAGCTTGAGCTTCTTTCAAACTCAAAGTACAATCCATAATGATGGTTCCACCAAGAACCAAAGTATCGAGTAATATCAGAGATTTATGAAACCAAGTCGGAGGGTTTGTTTTTTTTTCTAAGACATAAGCAACAGCACAATAGAATCCCATCGTACAAGTTCCGATCATATGGATCAAAAACATCTTTGGTTGGAATTCGTCCTTGGCTCCGATCATCGCGAGAAGGAATAAAAGAACCAGTCCAAACCTGATTCTGTTGATGATAATTTTCCCTTGTTTCCAAAGATCCGCAATCGTTAACACTGAATACCCTCGATTCATTACATCGCCAGAATGGCGATTAGGTGCAATATTTTATTCGTCTCCATTCATCTACGGATCAAAACCAGCGGAAATACTCTGTATTTCTCAATTTTTTAAGTGAAATTTGAATTTTTCTGGGAGAACGGACAGTTCGTATTTAGTTTCCTCGGTGACTGTTTAAAACTTGGAATGAATCTAACAATATCCAAACTTTTCAGCTTAAATCGGTGTTGGCCGAAGCAAAAAAAGAAGGAATCTATTAGATAAGTTCTTTTTTATCAAACAAAACAGATATATATTCTAAATCGAAAGTTTGATAGTTAAGGAATTTTATCTTATGACGGCCGGATATTCAGGAAAACCACTCGTTGAAAAACTGGGGATCAAAGAGAACATGATCCTTCACTTTGTCAATCTCCCCTCTAAAGACTTTACTAACAATTGGGGGACATTTCCCAAAACAATCAATATCGTAGACAAACCAAAACTGGGAATTGATATGATTCATTTTTTCACCACATCATCAAAAGAGTACAACGCAAAATTACCTAAACTCATCAAATTCATAAAGCCAACAGGGATGATTTGGATCTCTTGGCCAAAAAAAACTTCCAAAATTCCATCTGATATGAATGAAAATCTCATCCGCGATTTTGCTTTGGAATTAGGACTCGTTGATGTGAAAGTATGTGCTGTAGATGAAATTTGGTCTGGATTAAAATTGGTTATCAGAAAAGAAAATCGGTAAACGAAAATGATTATGCGTGCAATTTAATTTCACTCGATAACCAAACCAATGCTTCTTCCTTGGTATCAAATAGTTTAAATTTATTATCCGAATTTAGAATTCTATAAACATCTAAAATAGCAACCTTTGCAAAATTAAGTCCTATGACTGCCGTTTTGATGATCTTTTGTTTTCGTAATAAACCGATTTCTCCATTCATCATTTCACTGATATAAGCTTCGGATAAAAAGGTATTCGTAAAATCGATAAGACTGTAGAATTTTTCATCTTCTTTGCGATAGATTTGGATGATTTCGTGTAATCTCTCAATCATTTGTTCTGGCTCCAAATCCTGATAATTTGCATAAAATACTTTTTTTCCTTCGATTTCAAACCAGCTCAAATAGAAACTCCTGATCCTGATAACATAGAAAATCCCGTTTTAAAAATGAAAACCAATTCTGAGTCATTTACGGGTTTAGACTGTCTAGGTGAATGTCCGAAATTTTTTCGGAACTTCCGTACAAGATGCCCAAAAAATTGATTTTTCTGACCATCTCTAAATTTTCATTAGAACCATTCAAATATGTAGTTTGACAAATCCCATCCATAAATCATGAAATATGATTCTATTTGTTTTAACCGGGATCAGAAAAATGAAATTCAATAGCCTAAAGACTGTCATTGTCACCCTGAGTGTTGCCGTAATCGTTGTCTTGGCACTGGGAATTTCTTCCTTTGCTTATTTCATTGGCAAAACCTATATTGTCGACGCCTACATCGGTGAGATGAAAAATGTAGCCAGACTTTCCGGCAAACAAATCCGAAATTTTTTCGACCAACAATTTCAATTAGCAGAGTTTACCGCTTCAAATCCTGAATTTGCCGATCGTTGCATTAAAAAAGACCGTAAGTATCTGGACCCACTCCTAGCCAACCTCAGCCAAAAATTTGGAGTTTATGAAAATGTTTTCCTTTCAACCGCTGAAGAAAATCCCATTGTTTTTTCTGATGCCACCGGTAAAGCCATTGGCTTTCGTTGGGGAAATACAGGTTTCGATGAAAATATCAAAGCCGTTCTCCAAGGAAAACCACTTTTAAGTAAGGTGAACCGTTCTCCTGTCACCCAGGAACCCGTTGCCGTTTTAACAATGCCAGTTTTCCAAGGCAAACAAGTTGTGGCGATCTTTGCCTTTGCCATCTCCTTAAATCACCTCACCGATGAAGTTGTGAAGGATGTCAAAATTGGAAAAGAAGGTTTTGTTGCTATTACAGATAGAGAAGGCCAAGTCATTGGTCATCCTGATAAAAAGTTAATTCTCAATCTCGATATTAAAAAACTGGATTGGGGAAGGAAATTACTCGAATTAAAGTCCGAAGAACATATGGAGTATTTTTTCGGAAGAGAAAAAATTGCTACCGTGTTTGATTTAGAAGTATATAACATACGTTTAGCGACAATTGCATCGAAAGATGAAATTTTAACCGTTGTTCACGATATGTTATTAAAAATTGGAATTTTTGTGATTACGATTTTGAGTATTTCGATTTTTGCTCTTTCTCGTTTGATCACAAAAAGATTAAAACCAATTTCAGGACTTAGAGATCTTTTGAAAAAAATGTCTGCTGGTGACTTAAGCCAATCTTTGTCGATCACACATGATGATGAGATTGGAGAACTGAGCGGTGATACAAATTCTTTTTTAGTCAGTCTTCGAAAGATCGTATCAGAGATTCAGTTTATATCTCAAGAACTTGCTTCGAGTGCTGGACAACTTTCCTCTAGTTCCGACAGTTTTTCTGGAGGAGCACAAGCCACCGCTGCTTCCACAGAACAGATGTCAGCCACTGTGGAAGAAATGTCTGCCAGCATGGAAAACATTACTGGTTCCATTGACATCCAACATAGAAACATTTCTCAATTCCAGATCAGAATCCAAGAGTTAGCCGATAGTGTCAAAAAAGTGGCTGATGAAATTGATCATACACTCACACGAATGAAATCCATTTCTAACCAAGCAAAAGAAGGCGAACAGTCCCTCACCGGAATGAATGATATGATCAGTAATATCTTAAAATCTTCTGATGAGATGAAAGCCATCATTGCCATCATCAATGAAATTTCAGACCAAACACAACTCTTAGCTCTTAACGCAGCGATTGAAGCCGCTCGTGCTGGAGATGCGGGAAGAGGATTTGCGGTTGTGGCAGAAGAGATTTCCAAACTAGCAATTCGAACTGCATCTTCTATCAAATCGATTTCGGAAATGATCAACAAAAACTCTAAAGAACTGGATGGCGGTGCGAAGAGCATCCAATCTTCCACATCCCTCATCCAAGAAATCATTAGAAACATCAATGGAGTTTCCGAAGCAATGGATTCTCTTTATACGGTTATGGGATCCCAATCCGAAATCAACCAATCGGTTTTGGAAAACTCTGGAATCGTCAAAGGAGAATCAGACCAGATCAAAGTGGCTGCCGACGAACAAAGAGGAGCTGTTAGGGAGATTACTGATGTCATCACCCAAATCAATGAACATACCATCAACACCGCTGCTGGTGCCGAAGAGATGTCTTCCTCTGCCAAAAATCTTTCCAATACAGCCGACAAATTGAAAGGGATTTGCGACCAGTTCCAATTGTAATAGAACATAGGTTTCCAAGCGGAAGGGATCGCAGTGGAAATCCTTTCGCCTCGCGAAAGATTGGAACGTAGAGCCCGGTCCGCCACCGCTCCGGTGGTGGATCCGCCCAAAATATAAATCAATAGATCTAGATTTTTCACGAATCAAATCGTGATTCTTTTGTCATAAAACTCAAATCCGATTGTGACAAACCGAGTTTTTGCTAAAAAAATATGCAAAAAACCGCTGGTTTAGGCCTCTGTAATCATTTTGTAACACTTACGTCATCCAGACCCAACAATACTTCAATACGTTTGTAACTAGACTGAAACATTCAATCGGAAGGTAACATCCGTTTGTAATTAATCCAAATCAGTCGTGACCAAACTGAATGAAGACTATAATCAAAGCTCTCTTGGGCATCTTAATCGTTGCGAGAGCGGTTTCTGCAGAACCAGAACCCACCCAAACAAAAGAACCGATTCCGCAGGTTACAGCTCCGGCAGAAACCAAAGAACATAAAAAGGAATCCAAGGAACCACAAGCGAAAGTATACCGAGAACTCTATGAAGATACGGAGTCCGGACAAATTTTTACGAAACCGGGCCCAAACCGAGTGAAGGTAGAATACAATCGTCCCCTTACGAATGGAAATTCAACCACCCTACCAGATGCTTTCGCTCATAGACCCGATGATACAACAAAGGAAAAACTAACGATTTTCGGTCGTTTACAGTTTCGTGGTGTATCTGGATCGGAAGATTCTCTCTTCAATAATGGACACCGCGATTTTAACACAGTCGATTGGAATTTTCGTAGGCTAAGGTTTGGTGCACAATATGAAAACGATTGGTGGGGAACCAATATCCAACTTCGTTTGGAAAACATGCTCAATCGAACCGATGTGGTGCAAACGACAAACACTTTAAATTATTTAGATTCGAATGGTAGGCCAGCAACAACTACCTATGTAACCAACACTAAATTAAAAGATAACCGTGGTTATATTCATGAAGCCTTTGGTTTTGCAAAAATTCCTTATGCAGGATTACGATTTGTATTTGGACAATTGCCAACACAATTCAGTCGAGAGTATTTACAGTCTTCTGCAAACTTTGTAACTTTAGAACGCAGTATGATCGTTAATGCCATTCCTCAGTTTGATCATGGTGTAATGATCCAAGCAAACCCTTTGAAAGAAATTGATCACAAATGGGAAAGATACTTACAAGTTTCACTTATGGTCAGTAACGGAAAAGGTGGTGGTGGAGATTATGGAACCGGAAGGAGACAGGACTTAACTACTGCTAACCGTTATGGTGCTGTCAACACTTCACCAATTTATTATGCACGTGCCCAAGTGAATGTATTTGGAGGGCTAAAAAGAGAAGTTGATGGGAAGATGGTGAACTGGCAAGAAGGAGAAGAAATTTTCCAACGTGAATTGAAATGGTCAGTGGGAGCTGGTTACTTACAAACACAGAACTTAATCACACCAGCGCTTTATGTTCCTGAATACACTCCCGGAACTACCAGTGGAATTCAATTGTTAACCGCACAGGGTGCAAATCCAGACCGTGGAAGTTTAGATTCCAATGGAAATCCAAACTTTTTGGTTCAAAATTCTGTTCCTACTTTGGGTCGACCGAAGATGGGTCTCGTGGGTCACACCTATGATAGTACGTTTACTTACAAAGGTTTTTATTTATCCGGCGCCTATACAACATTTGGTGGTGCAGCTTCCAATGATTTATTTGGATATCATGGAACGATTGGATATAACATTCCTTTTTTGGATAAATACTACATTATGCCTGTGTTCAAGTATGAATACATCCAAGGTGATTTTAATAGAAATGGGAAAGTGGATCCTACGGATTCTTTACGGGTGTATTGGGCAGGTCTAAACTTGTTCGGAGATAAACACCATTTTAAAGCACAACTTTACTACCAAGTCCTTGGCAATCAGTTTGACGTGAATCCAAACACAGGAAATGCGATGCCGATCGATGACAGAAGAGTTTACTTACAATTACAGGCCAACTTTTGGACAGGAGTTGTTTCTCCTGAAGCCTACAGTTATCGACCCAACTAAGAGGAAACAAATGAAATTTAAAATGAATTTAATGATAAGATTATTGATCATCCTAGTAGTTTCTAACTTTTTTGGGAATTGCCAATCGAAAGAACAAAACCGAGACGAGATCTCATCACTTGTAATTAATAACTTACTGAATGGTGTGGCCGATAGAAACAAATCTTTGGTAGTGATGGAAGTGGCCGATCTTGGCGGATCCTATACGGGAACTTGTTATGATACCTTCCAATTGAATGGTGGAAATGTTGGATCTACTGCTTATTTTAATACACCGCCGGGTGGTGCTGGTGGACTTCTGAATACTAACGTTAAAAAATATGCAGTATCCACTTCTTCTTGTTCAGATTTGGGATTTACTAGCGGAAGTAATTTTGGATCTACTTCGCAAAGGCCAAATCCAAACGATACATTCACATTCAAAATGTACACTTGTGATCCGAACAATAACCCTTGCGCAAAGGCAGCGATCACGACCGCAGGATTTTGATTTAGTTTTTATCATCTATCTGGCTGTAATCAATCAGATAGATGATAAAAATTTATGATATAAAATGATTTACCACTTCTGGTACATTTGTTCTGCAAAACCAGCAAGGTCTTTTACTTCTAGTTTTGTGCCACCATCCAAGACCACATAACCATTGTAATGACCAAAAACTTTATTTAGATAAGCTTCTGTTTTGAGTAGGTCTAAAATTTCTGGGAAACTAAAGTTTTGGTACAATTGTTTCAAAAATCCGATCATTCCTGCCAAGTCAATGTCAGAAGATAATAGATACACTGGTGTGAATTCTAATTCCAAACGACCTTCGTTACTCGTAAATTTCCAAGGTTTTTTATAGTCTAAAATATCGTATTTCCAAGTGACTTTATCTAGTTTATGAACCTTTCCTTTGTAAACGATTCCATTTTCTGTGGCATTGTTTGGAATTCCAAAGCCGTATCCCAAATTCAAACTGAGTAACTCACCTTGGACAAGGCCTGCTCCTGCTGCCCATAACCATTTATTTTTTTCAGGCCATGTCCCTCTTCCCCAGTCCAGTACCGCATAACTTTTGTGATTAAATTCGTAAGTAGTATTGTTGTATTGAATGGAACCTTTACAGATCAAACTCGGCATTTTGTATTCATAAAAGAATGTTGATTCCGAAAATGGAGTGATGACAGCAAGTGCCTCGGGAGCTTTTTCTTCTAATTCAAAATTTCCTTTGATGGATTCTGAATTAGAATCTCCTACGATTGAGTATTCGATGACTCTTTTTCCCTTTAATTTAGTAATTCGAATGAACTGATCACCCTTTTTGAATTCAATGGGATCTGTTGTATTGGTTGGAAAAAAGATTTCTCCTGGTCTTACCAATTCTGTTTTGGAAAATAAAATCTTTCCTGTGGCAAAGTCCAAAAGTTCCACACTGCCCATTGCTAAATTTCCAATGTCTGTGACTGTGATGGCACCACCAAACTTTTCATTGTAGAATGTATAATGTTCCCAACGTTTGTATCGTTTTGGATCTACTTTTATATAAGATTCATCAATTTGAAAGTATGGATATCTTGCCCAACCAGAAACATTCAACTTACCATCGTTTGACAATACTGGGATGGGACTTTTGATTTCTTTCTGTTGGGTTGGTTCCCTACCCGGTTCGGGAATCAAGTTAATGATTTTCCCATTTTGGTCTTTGGCTTCATTTGGTTCTAATTTTGAATTAGAACATGAATAGATTAGAAGAGATGATATCATGGCCATTCCAATCAAGAACGGTAACATCAAATTTTTGTTTATCATTGGTTTTCCCCGTGAGTGGTTATGAGAACATTCACAGGTACGAATCGTCAATATTTCTTACAAATCAAAAGGAAATTCTGTATTAGAAAATTAAAATACAATAGGGAAAACTTTATGTTTTTGAATCAATATCAAATACTGCCGAAAGAAGATCGAATCCATGTCATAAATCCAATGACAACAATCTCAATCCAAAACAACGTCGATAAAAAACGAATAACCTAATTCATTGACTTTAGAAAATACGATGACGTTCTTTTTTAATTCTTTATCCCAATAAGGATCACTGACCTGCCAATTTTCGGCATCACGGAATACTTGTTTCACATGTTTATAAAAGAACGGCATGTAAGACCAGTTTTTCTGTAACATGGATAGATTCTCAACAAATCCAAATTCATTGGTTCGAACATAGTATGGAGACACTTGGGTTCCCAACCAATCCGTGATGTACACTCGTTGGATCTTTTGATCTAATTTAAAAAAAGAATTTGGGTCAATGATCACACGATTTTCTAAAACTAAAGTTTTTAAAGAAAGTAAATTCAATTGGAGTTTGATATTCTTTTCAAATTCAATTTCCATCGCGACTTCTTTTCTTTTTTGTTCATGATACAACTGTAGATGTGGAACAACAGTATCACAGATAATTTGTTTATCATGATTTAGTTCCGACGGTCTTCCTAAAAAATATCCTTGTAAGAGACTCGCTCCCGAACTAATGGCACGGTATAATTCTTCTTCTGTTTCAATTCCTTCAAATAATAACTGCGATCCAATACTTAATGAAATTTGTTTTAAGTATTCTAAGATGGATTGGAATTCTCTTTTTTCGATCGATTTTTTTAATAAATTCAAATCAATTTTGATGATATCTGGTTTGATAGCACCTAATCGCTCTAAGTTGGAAGATTCAGACCCAACGTCATCTAATGCAATTCCAAATCCTTGTTCACGTAATAGTTCAACCCCTGCGGCCAAAACATCGGTTCCGTAACTTCCCGATTTTTCAGTGATCTCAATCACGATACGATTCAAAGGAATTCCATAACTATTCACTAAATCAGAGATAGGTAATGAATTCGAACGACTTTCTTCATATTCCAAAATCACTTGGTCAGGAGACATGTTCACAAATAATAGATCGTTCGTGGATTGGATTTTATTCAGTGCCAGCCCAAGCAATTGTCTGTCGATGACACTCATCCGAAGTGCGGAAACATGAGGATCACTAAACTCAGGAATCGAAACCAAATTCCCGGCCTCGTCCTTCCTTCGGCCGAGAGATTCGTACGCGACTACAGTCTGCTCTTCTACGGAAAAGATAGGTTGGAATAAGGGGACATAATGATTCACTAGAGTTGCTTCCAAAGTCATGCGGCTTCCTTGGAAACCAATATCTGTTTTAACGGAAATATATTCAATAAATTAAACTTTTGTTTTTTTGGTGCAAATTCTTTCTTCTGTTTTTCCAGAAATAGACAAGTCTTGACCCGTTTTCTACCCTTCTTAGACTCTCGAGGATGCGCCAATACCTCCTCCTTTTAGGAATTCTAGTCACTACTGTCTGGGCAAGTCCCACACCCGAATTCAAATTTCCAGTGGTCAGTCGGGAAGGGAAAAACCTGGTCGATCCAAACTCCGCTTGGCAAATCCAAAGTCGCATTTCACCCCAAATTGATGGGCAGAATATTTTTAGCATTTTACACCATCCGGATGGTAAGTCAGCGATCATAGGCACCACTGATTTTTATATCTACCGCATCAGTTTGTTAGATGGAAGTTTGATTTGGAAAATCCAGGCAAAGATGTATTACCAAAAGGAATTTGATGGCCCAAAGATTTTTGATGTATCACCCGATGGAAAAACTTTTCTTAGTTTTGGACAAACAGATCCCAATGAACAAAACTCCGAACGTTATTTAGTCATCCGATCTGCCGACAACGGCAGTATTACGAAAAAGTTTGTTCCTGAATTTTCGTTTTTTTATTCAATCACTGCTGATATCGACTATCGTTTTCCTGGAGAAGAAACCAAACAAAATAGAAAAACAGCAGGCCTATCACCTAACTGGATACTTACGATAGATAATGCCAAATTCATTGATGCAGGAAAAAAAATATTAGTTTCTTATAAACATTTTATGGATGGCCCTCATTTTTATGATCGTAGGTTAGTGGTTTATGAAACAACCTCAGGGAAGAAAATAAACGAATTTCAATTAACATCCGACCCAGAATCAGCAGACTGGACCCAACCAGCTGGATTCGAAATCGCACACCACCAATTTCCATTCCAACATGTTAATAAAAGAAATACAATTATATACGGCAATGCCCATGGTAGAATTCACGAAATCAATGAATCGGTTATGGTTCAAAATAACAATGTGCCTATTGTAGAAGAAAAAACAGCAGGACCCATCCTTTATACTCCGCTTAGTAGTTCGGATGATTTAGAAACTAAAGATAGACAAACCATTCGTTCTGTCGCCATCACCCCAGATGGAAAGTATTTATATTGTTCAGCAGGGATAGGAGGTGGTTATCTCCAAGTGTATGGATTCAATTTAGAAACAAAAAAAGAAATATTTCGATCTTCCTTTTTTGACGCAGGAGAACTTGTCGCTCCTTCTAATGATATACTTGTTATCGGTGGATTTTATTCATCAGGAAAATTCTTCATTGTGGATACAAAAAAAGGAATTTTAGTATTTGCATCCGATGATGAAGACAACTACATCAATCCACATCTTTTTTCTGTACATCCAAAACAAAGAGAAGTATTGGCACTTTCCACTGGAAATGAAGTCCTAATCCTTCGCCCAAAAGGAGCAGTCACACCATGGTAAAAAATAAATTCACCCGATTGGTATACGTTTTTAGTATCACCGTATTTTCCTTCCTAACTGTTCCTATTTTTGCAACGGAATTGGATTTATCTCAGATGAGAGATCCCAAAACCATTAAAGATAAAATTAATAAAGGTTTTGATATCAATGCAAAACGTTCTGTGGATGGATATACTTTACTTCATTATGCGGCGGAACTAGGAAACGCTGATCTAACAAAATTTTTAATCACAAAGGGAGCAAATACCAATGTGAGTATGATCCGTGGGAATACTCCCCTCTCCACAGCCATTGGATTTGATAAAACAGAAATCATCAAAATACTTTTAGAAAATGGAGTGGATCCAAATTACCAACTAGGTGAATCCGATTACCTCCGTTCCCATTTTCATTATTATATGATTAAAACTAGAAAGTTTGATCCTTCCATATTCAATTTATTCATTTCAAAAGGAGCAAATTTAGAATCAAAAGATTTTTTTACAGAAACTCCGTTAATTTCTACCGCTGCTCTTGATTTTAAATCCATTCACCATTCGATAAACTTACTGAATGCAGGAGCCAATATCAATGCCCAAACCAAATTTGGAAAAACTCCATTAATGGTTTCTGTTTTTATCAAACACTTTGCCCTCGCTCAGGAACTTATCAAACGCGGAACCAATATCGAATTAGAAGACTCGGATGGAAATACTGTATTACTTGCGATGATTAATATTGGAAACGACCATACGGACAAACCAAAACTATTTCAAATCCTCTTAAACGCAAATGCCAACCCAAACCATCAAAATAAAGAAGGTGATACTGCCTTACATTTAAGTGTGATTGGCAATTCTCTTGAAATCTTGGAGATACTAACGAAACAAAATGTAGATTCAAGTTTGCGGAATCAAAAAGGAAAAACGGCACTAGACCAGGCCATCATCAATGAAAATTGGTTAGCCACAAAAATCTTACTTAAGATAGAAAAAAATATCAATGGATTAGATAAATATGGATCTACAATGTTGCATAGTGCCATATTAAATGAAAAATACGAACTAATCACTCTATTAATGGAAGCAGGAGCTGACCCACAAACAAAAGATAAATGGGGAAAGTCTGCTTTCGAATTTGCAGATAAACAAAACAACCCCAAGGTCATCAAATTACTTAAGAAAGAATGAAACAAAAAACAAATACTCGTTTTTTACCGAAAGGACTAAACATTTTATACGAAGATAGGGACATCCTTGTTGTGGACAAACCAGCAGGATTACTCACGATCGCCACCGAATCTGAAAAATCAAAAACCGCTTATGCGGCTCTTATGGATTATGTGAAAAAAGGAAGTGAAAGATCTAAAAATAGAATTTTCATTGTTCACAGGTTAGATAGAGAAACATCAGGAATTTTGGTATTTGCAAAAACAGAAGTCGCAAAACAAACACTCCAAGAATCTTGGGATAAAACTAAAAAAATCTATCTTGCGGTAAACCATGGAATTTGGAAAGAAAAGACTGGTATGATCCAATCCTACCTTGTGGAATCAAAAGCACACCGAGTGTATTCCACAGATGAACCCGAATTAGGAAAACTTTCTAAAACAAAATACAAAGTTCTAAAAGAAACAAACTTATACTCTCTATTAGAAATTGAACTTTTAACAGGCAGAAAAAATCAAATTCGTGTCCATCTATCTGATAAAAAACATCCCATTGTGGGAGATACAAAGTATGGAAACGACACAAGATCTTATCCGCGTATGGCCTTACATTCTTTTTCCATCCAATTAACACATCCGTTTAGTAAAAAAGAACTTACATTTGAAACCAAAATCCCAAACTTCATTTCAGGGCTTGTGGGTGGATATGAAAGGGACGCAAATGAAACATAAAGGATTTATTTTTGATATGGATGGTGTGGTGGTAGACAATCATTCCTTTCATTTTAAGGCATGGATGGAATTTTCTAAAAAATATAATTTTCCATTAAACTCAGAAATCTATCGAGATACCTTCAATGGTAAAACCAATGCCGATCTTTTTCGAATGATCTTTGGAAATATTTCAGACACGGAAGTCAAACGCTATGGTGATGAAAAAGAAAGTTGGTACCAAACTTTATACCAAAAAGAAATGAAACCCCATACAGGACTTATAGAATACTTAGATTATTTAAAAGAGCAAGGTGTAAAAATTGCACTGGGAACGTCTGCTCCTCCAATGAATGTAGATTTTACTTTAGACAATCTATCTTTAAGACATTATTTTGATGTGATCATCGATGGATCAAAAGTTGAAAAAGGAAAACCAGACCCACAAGTGTATGAACTCTGCGCAAAAGAGTTAGGACTGCCACCAAAAGAATGTGTAGTTTTCGAAGATTCCTTGGCGGGATTAGAATCGGGAAAATCAGCCGGATGTTCCATCATTGGTGTGGCCACGTCCCACACGGAATCTGAATTACAAAGTCATGTAACCCAAATCATTCATAACTTCACAGATGCATTGGTTTTTTCATTATAAACCAATGTTATTCTTGAAAGTCTGTGAGTAAATTTCCTTGTTTGTTTGATAAGTCAATGCGAATCACTGCGGTTCTACCTTCATCAGTATAAGAAAGATCATCAAAAGACAACTTACGTGCCATAAAAATCCCACGTCCATGGGTTTTAAAAGCATTCTTTGTCATTGCTTCCACCGACAAATACCTTTGCCAATCAAAACCCTTACCTTGGTCACTCACACGAATTTCTATATGGTGTTCATTTTTATCAAAAGTAACTTTTACAAATTTATCTTTAAATTCAGGTGTATCTAACCTTCTAAAAATTTCTTCCATAAGTTTGTCGTTATCATGCAGTTCCGATTTTTCTTGATAAGAAATTCCTAGGTTTCCGTGTTCTATGGCATTGTTTAAAATTTCCATAATACCAGTTAACACACGTTCAGGATCAGGACAAGCATTGGCAAGAAGTGGCGCCAACTCGTGAGATTCGCGAATGGAACGAATACGAAACTCTCCAGTTATCATATGCCTAAGGGCACCCATACCTTTATGTAAGTCTTCTTTAGCACGTTGGAGTTTGATAAAATGTTCTACTGCCGTTTGTACAATCCGTACTAACAAAGTTCGAGAATACGGTTTGGTTAAATAATAAAAAGCACCGGCATCCAACCCTTCTGTCATATCTGTGACAGAACTCATCGCCGTTTGAAAGATCACAGGAATGTCTTTATACTTTTCCGATCGTTTGATTTTTTTTAGAAGTTCGATTCCATCCATCTTTGGCATAAGTCGATCCAAAATAATGGCATGAAATAAAGTCACATCGGAACTAAGAATCTGAAAGGCTTCCTCACCGTCCTTTGCTTTCACGACGTTAAATCCTTTATCAGACAAAGACTCATCGATGATCATTAAATTGATCATTTCATCGTCCACTGCTAGTAGGTTGATCATCGAAGGCCCTCGCGAGAACAAGGAATTAACATAGTAAAAATAGCTCCCTTTGATTCATGGTTCTCGGCATACAACAAACCGTGGTGGTCATTGACAATTTCTCTAGAAATGGACAACCCAAGGCCCGTTCCTTTTGTCCCCGCTTTCACCTGTTTTGACTGGATGAATTTTTCAAAAATTTTATCCAAATCTTCCGGAGGAATCCCAGGCCCAAAGTCACGAATTTGTATTCCGATACCATTTACATACGACTGAGTTTTTCTCGGAATAAATTCTCTTCGAATCATACTAATTTCAATATTAGTGTCATTTGGGATGAATTTTAATGCGTTCGACAGAATATTTCGTATGACTTGTTGGATCCGTTCGTAATCAAACTCGGCTTCCCAACGTTCTTCCTTATCTACTAAAACAACTGTGATCCCTCTTTTTTCCAGAATTAAGCGCATTTCGTTGATCACGAATTTCGTTGTTTCTTTCAGGCAGTTTTTTTCGAAAAGATATCGCATTTTTCCTGATTCCAATTTGGCAATATCTAACAAATTTTCCAGTAGACCTAACAGTCGTTTTCCTGAGGAATCAATGATCTGGAAGTATTCTTTAATTTTTTCGGGAGAAACAGAAGCAGATTTTTCTTCTCCTAATTCAGCATAACTCAAAATGGCATGGATTGGTGTTTTTAGTTCGTGAGAAATATTGGCAAGAAATAACGACTTCATATAGGAAGCTTCTTCTGCAATATTTTTGGACATTTTTAGATCCATGGTTTGGCTTTCTACCAAATCCTCTAAATGATTTCTATATTGGTAAAGTTCTTGTTCCTGAAGTTTTCTTTGGCTGATGTCTCGTAAAATTCCAGTAAACATTTTACCAGCTTTCGTTTTGAATTCTCCTACAGACAATTCACATGGAAAAATTTCACCTGACTTTCGTTGTGCGGTAAGTTCCCGACCCACTCCAATGATATGTTGGGTACCAGTTGCTTTGTATCTCCGAAGGTATTCATCATGTTTATCTTTATATTCACCAGGAATAATCATTGTAACATTTTTACCGATGACTTCTTCGTGACTGTAACCAAATGTATCTTCAGCTGTTTTATTAAAAAATTGGATAATCCCTTCGTCGTTGATGATGATGATAGAATCGGCGGCATTTTGTGCCATGGAAAGAAATCTAGACTCACTCTCGAGAAACGCACTTTCTAATCTTTTTCTTTCTGTGATGTCCCTGTGGTTGGACATGATATATCCTTCGTATAAAACCACAAAACGTACTTCCACATGACGTATGTTTGGTTCTATACCATAAGAATACTCTTTCCAAAACACTTGGCTTTTTTTCTCGGATAAATAAGCAAGAGCTTCTGTTGCAATTTCGCGTAAGTAAGGAGGTAAACCCACATCGATATGTTTGCCAAGTAAGGTTTCTGGTTTGTCTCCAATGTTCACAAACCGTGAAGATTTATAATCTACAATGATTCCTTCTTTATTGATTTTAAGCCAAAAATCCGGATTGGATCTGAGGAGGTTTTCCAATTCCCGGAGTATCGTTTCCGCAGGAAAGTTGGAAGGATTTTGCCAAATTCGGGGAAATGATGAATTAGATTCCATTCACTAAAGTCCTGATAATGAGTCTCTGAAAGAACGCTATTTTCGGAAAGAAATTGTAAGAAAAGAGCGTGAAAAAAGAATCAACGTTAGGGTTCTCCTTTTGTTTTACAATCACCTCATCAAACCTATCCTTTTTCATTTAGATCCAGAATCAGCACACCATTTGGTATCGGGGTTTCTTTCGCTTTCAGAAAAAATTCCTTTTTTCCACAAAACTCTATCTTCTCTTTTTGAATACAAATCTGAAAGACTCAAACAAACCATCCAAGGAATCCATTTTCCCAATCCATTAGGACTTGCCGCAGGATTCGACAAAACAACAGAACTTTTTCCCACAATGATTCACATGGGGTTTGGATTTATTGAAGTTGGAACCATCACTGCCAAAGAACAACCAGGTAGCGACAAACCAAGACTCTTCCGTTATCCCAAACAAAAAGCCCTCATCAACCGAATGGGATTCAATAATCCTGGAGCGGATATTGCCGAATCCAATATCAAAAAACAAAAAAAGTTGGGTGTACGTGGAATCAATGCGGGAAAATCAAAAGTCACTGAATTAGAAAATGCAGTCGGTGATTATGTTTATACATTAAAGAAGTTAGTTCCTTATGGGGACTATGCTGTGATCAATATCAGCTCTCCCAACACTCCGGGCCTTCGTTCTCTCCAAACGAAAAAAACTCTGATCGATCTCATCGAAGGAATTCAATCTGCATTTGATCACAAGTTTCCCATTCCCTTATATCTAAAATTTGCTCCCGATCTATCAGAAGAAGAGTTAATCGAAAATCTAAAGGTATGTTTGGATTATAAAATCAGTGGAGTCATTCTCACCAATACCACACTTAATAAAGATATACTTGGTGAAACTAGTCCACCTGAAGGTGGCCTCTCTGGCGGCCCACTATTTGAAAGATCCCTTCATTTTGTTTCCCTTGCTTACAAAACTCTAAAGGGAAAAATTCCGATCATCGGTGTGGGGGGAATTGATTCAGGAGAAAAAGCAAAACTGATGATAGAAGCCGGTGCCAACCTAGTCCAAATTTACACTGGTTATATTTATGAAGGACCGTTTCTTCCTTACCAAATTTGTTCTTACCTCGACAAAGTGATCAAAGAAAAGAAACTCTCCAATATCTCCGAACTTGTAGGAACCGGAAATCCATTATGACACAAACCAATCCCGGTACAAAAATCTGCACTCATTTCGGAACCTGTGGTGGTTGTAATTATCTAGACATTGATTACACCAAAGAACTTCGGAAAAAAGAACAAAACATCAAAGAACTTTTTAAATCCTATCGCCATTTAGAATTTCGTACGATTGTTCCCAGTCCCTCACCAGAATATTACCGTCACAAAATCCAACTTCCTTTTGGACGTAGAAACATAGCCAACAAAACCTTACTCACATTAGGTTTATTTAACAAAGAATCTACTTTTGTTCTCGACCAAACCGAATGCCAAATCCAAGATCCTGGCCTTACAGAAATTGCACTGGCCGTCAAACAATGGGCTAGGCGAGAAGGACTTCTCCCTTACAACGAAAAATCCAAACGCGGGATGATGAAATACCTCGTAGCAAGAAAATCTTTTTCCACAGGAGAAATCATTCTAGGGATTGTCACTGCCAAAGAAGATCTCCCTCATGCCAAAGATGCCTCCAAAAGACTCCACACTGCCATCCAAAATCGAATTGGGAAAACAGGAAAGTTTGGAAAAATTGTAGGGATCATCCAAAACATCAATACAAAACACACCACGATGGCACTTGGCCGCGAAGAACATCTGTTATGGGGTAGACCCTATATCCACGAACATTTTGGAAAACATAAATTCCGCGTGGGCCTTTCTACTTTTTTGCAAGTTAACCCCATCCAAACTCCCAGTTTGTACAATTTGGTTCTAGATGAAATCGAACCAAACTCGCGAGTCATTGATGCTTATTCGGGAATTGGAACCATTTCGTTTTGGATTTCAGGAAATTGCAAAGAGGTGATGGGAATTGAAGAAAATCCCAACTCACACAAAACCGCTCTGGAATCAGTCAAATTCAACAAAATCCATAATGTACGTTTTCGCAAAGGAAGGGTGGCCGAAGTGTTACCAACTCTGTTTGGAAAAAACTATGATACCTTAGTCCTCGACCCTCCACGTACAGGACTCGGTGTCGAAGTGGCAGAAACCATTTTGGGTATGGGTTTCAAAAAAATTGTCTATGTATCTTGTGATCCAATGAGTCTACGAGAAGACACAAATCTTCTGGCAAGGCAATACTTCTTAAATTCGGTGCAACCAGTAGATATGTTCCCAAGAACCGACCACGTAGAAACCGTAGCCGTTTTTAGAAACAAAAACCTCACATAACATCCGTTAAAGACTCAGAGGCTTTTTTACTAAAAGCCATAATGGTAAAACTTGGATCCACACTGACTCCTGTTGGAAAAACAGAAGAGTCAGCCACAAACAGGTTCTGAAATCCATGCACTTGGTGGCGAGAATTCACAACGGAATTTTCGCTCGATTTTCCCATCCGACATCCACCTGCCGGGTGGGGAGCCGCCATTGGAAATTCTGCCGGTCTCCATGCGAGAGCATCGATTTCTTCTTTTTTAGGAAGTTTGGAATATTTACGAAGTTTCATACCTGCAAGGAAAACTTCTTTGGCACCAGCTTCAAAATTTAACTTCATTTGTTTGTAAGTGAGATCGCTAAAGATTTGTTTGGTGACTTTTCCAAAAGGATAATGAATTTTTCGTTTTCCAAACAGATCCACTTCGATAGAACCCAGTTCCCCATCCACATCATCAATCCAACCAATGGTTCCACCCAAATGTTCCATTTGTTTCATATAATAAAAGTGGTCTTTTCCAAAACTAGGAATAAGAGCCGCAAGAGTGGCGGGTTGCAATTGGTTTGGCATGAGCATATACCCACCTTCCTTGTACTTACCATTTTGGTATCTGGCCAATCGGAAATCCTCAACACCATAAGCTGCGGGGATATTTCTCCATTGTACGATGGATTCTTCATATAACGCATGTACCATGGGAGAAGGATTGATTGCCAAAAACTCACCAAGTGCTGGTAATCGTTTTTTCAGTCCATTGCGGAGCAAAAAAGTAGAACTGCCAAAGCCACCTGCGGAAACACAAACGGCTTTGGATAAAAAAGTGATTTTTGTCGCCGTTGGACGAAGGGTCCTTCTGTCTATCACCACGGCTTCAAGGCCAGTGACTTTCTGACCAACATAGTTTAACTTTTCGGCACGAAGGTCGGTATACACATCGGTTCCGAGTTGCACAGCTCTTGGGATATGAGTCACAAGTTGCGACTGTTTGGCACCAAACATACATCCTTGCATACAATGGCCGGACTTTTGACAGTTTTTCCGAGCTTGTGGGACGGCATGTCCTTCCCAACCTAATCGTTGGGAAGCGCTTCGAAACAACCGGTTCATCGGATTAAAAGATTCTTCACCCGCTGGGGTTACATGAAGGTCGGCTTCTAATTCCGACCAATAGGAATGTAGGTCTTCCGGAAGGTGGTTTTCGATTCCGTATTTGCGGTTCCATAATAACAACCTGTCATCTGGGGTTCGGTAACTATCGGCCCAGTAGTGAACAGAGGCCCCACCCAAGTTGTTTCCATACACGAGGTTGATCCCACCGTCTGCTGTGGTGTGGAAATTTCTCTCCGCAGAAACTTTTCCACCCATATTGAGTTCATGGTTATCAAAGGTCCCTGTATGGTAATTTCCTCCTTGTTCCAAGAGCGCTACTTTGATTCCTTTTTTGGAAAGTTCATAGGCCATTGTCGACCCACCACAACCGGAACCAATGACCACTACATCAACAACAATGGTTTCCTTCTTCGCATAACTTTTGTAATCACGATACAATCCTGATTTCAACTTAGAGTTCCTTTCCTTTCACCAAGTTTTGGTAATGGATTCTTGACTCGCTCCATTTTTCAGGAGGGTTAGCAAAAGGCCCCGGATAAGAAATAGGCGCCCATGTTGTTTTGTGACCATAATAAACAAGACAAACTAGAAGTTTTAAATTTCCAACCACAGCCCTAACAATATCAGAATCTGTTTCTGCCCAGAGGAATAAAAGTTCTTCACGTTTTTCCCGAGAAAGATTGGAAAAAAAACTAAATTGCCCATAAAGGAGGGGAAGGTATTCCAAAACCATCACTGCCGAATGAAAATCTTCCTGGATCTCTTCGGAAACAAAATACAACTCTTCATCCAATCTTCGCATAACATCCGCTTCTTCTAGATTTGGCATTTCTGGTTCTCTGAGAGGAAGGACTACCTCTGAAAAAGCTGTGACAGTTTTTGTTTCTGAATCACTAAAATAAAAATAACGAATTTTGGATTTAATTCCTGCACAAAAAAGTAATAAGGCCAAAAAGGATTTTCTAGAGATAGAGTACATAGATTCTGCCTTGGTTTTTTTCTTCTTTTACAACATTCGAAACGGATTTTCCAGCAAGAGAAAGAAAGGCATCTCCATTTGCTACTAGATCCCAAATTTCACCTCGGAAAAACACATTGATTCCCGCTTTTACCTTTGGGTCTTTGAGACGACCATTCATCGCATATTTTTTCCAAGCCGCCCGCTCAGAAATGGAGCCAATGTCTTTGGGATCGACATCTTTTGGATTCGCATAACCGTTGTAACCCTGCCATTTGGTTGTCCAGGCCTCAGCCGGTGAGACAAAAGAAGGAACAGCGAGTAACTCCGATTCTGATTTTTTAAATTCCGTATATACTTCTGGAAACCAAGAATCGGCACAAACCATTGTATATAACTTTCCCAGTGGGGTTTGGTAACTTGGATTTTCATCCAACTTACCTTCTTTTAAAAACTCTTTCTCATCAATAATGGGAAATAGTTTTCTTACGATTTGGTCGTCCACTCTCCCGTCTGGATGAAAATAAAAACTTACATTTTCTAAAGGCCCATCGGTCGGAGTGATTTTTCCTTCAATGACTTTGGGGTGAGGCAGAACAATCGAACCAGCAACGATTGATACCCGATACTCACGTGAGAGTCTTGCAAAAACAGACTGGTATCTGTCAGTCATTTGCCATGCCTTCATACGAAAGAGTGTTTCTTTTAATGTATCACTTGAGTAAGAATTACTGAAGAGATAATGCCAAAGAAAAGAACCCAAGTTTTGTTTTACCAAAACTTCCATAGCTTCTTGGATAGTATTGGTTGCAAAAATGGATTTGTCTTCGGCAGTCACAACAAGCCAAGTTCCAATGTATTCCGGTAAAACAACAATGCTGCGATCCACAAAGAGAAGTTCATTTTCCTTTGCCACTCGAAAGTAATCATTCAAAGCCAGATAAAAACTATCTTCTGTTGCGTAACTATACTTGTTGAGATAAGGTTCTATCCCTACAAAACTACCACGTTTTGCCATTCCCTCTTTTTGGATGTATACCTTTGGGGTAGGTACGTATTTTGAGATTTCCTCTTGTGGAACAATTTGCTTTTGGCAATGGATCGTAAAAACGAGAATGCTTATAAAAACAGAAAAAGAAATGGGAAAACGCATCCACCAAATCTACTACACAACTTCGTTTCAGACAATATTTAATTGTGTTCTTAGTTTTTTCTTTTATTTTGACCTTATTCTATGAAAGAGAAACCTGCTCCCAAAAAAATCGTTCTCGCTTACTCCGGAGGACTCGATACTTCCGTCATCCTGGCTTGGTTGAAAGATACCTACGGTTGTGAAGTCATTGCTTTTTGCGCTGATGTTGGTCAAAAAGAAGAACTTACCGGTCTAGAAGAAAAAGGAAAAAATACCGGAGCCTCAAAAGTGTACATCCAAGACTTACGTTTGGAATTTGCACGAGACTTTATTTTCCCTGCAATTCGCGGAAATGCTATTTATGAAATGCGTTACTTACTCGGGACTTCTCTTGCACGTCCTCTCATTGCCAAAGCGATGGCAGAAGTTGCTACGAAAGAAGGTGCAGATGCTTTCTCTCATGGAGCCACAGGAAAAGGAAACGACCAAGTTCGTTTTGAATTAACCTTCAAAGCACTTTCGCCTAACTTACAAATCATTGCTCCTTGGAGAACCTGGGACTTTGGTGGACGAGAAGAACTAATTGAATACGCAAAGAAAAAAGGAATCCCTGTTCCTGTAACAGCCGCTAAGCCATACAGCATGGACAGAAATTTAATGCACCTTTCTTTTGAAGGTGGAATTTTAGAAGATCCATTCAATGAACCGAAGGAAGATATGTTTATCTTAACTGTATCTCCTGAAAAAGCTCCTGACAAACCAACCTATTTGGAATTGGATTTCGAAAATGGTGATTGCGTTGCCATCGATGGAAAAAAATTAAATCCACTCGAAGTGATGGAAACACTTAACGATCTAGGTGGAAAAAATGGAGTGGGCCGAGTTGATATCGTAGAGAACCGACTTGTAGGAATCAAATCTCGCGGAGTGTATGAAACTCCTGGTGGAACCATCCTTCATATCGCACACCGCGATTTAGAATCCATCACACTTGATCGTGATACCCAACACAAAAAAGATGAACTCTCGCAAGAGTTTGCTCGTTATATTTACAATGGCCAATGGTATTCCAACCAAATGAATGCTTTGCGTGCTTATATGGATTACACACAAAAGTATGTCAATGGAACTGTACGAATCAAATTGTACAAAGGAAGTTGCACTGTTGTAGGACGTAAATCCAACAAATCTCTTTACAATGCAGGACTATCTACATTTGAAAAAGAAGAATTGTACAACCAATATGACGCTGAAGGTTTTATCAACCTTTACGGACTGCCAATGAAAGAATGGGCAAGGGTTAACAAATAAGATGAAAAATATCGCCGTATATCCAGGTTCTTTTGATCCGTTCACCAACGGTCATCTCGACATCATACGGCGAGCCCATCCGTTATTCGAAGAGATCATCATTGCGGTGGCCATTAACTCGAAAAAAACCTCCCTTTTTTCTTCTGAAGAACGTGTAGAAATGATCGGAAAGGTTTTTAAAGGTTGGGACAAAATCAAAATTGATACCTTTGAAGGTCTTACTGTCGATTATTGCAAAGAAAAAAATTCACGGGTCATTTTACGTGGGCTTCGCGCGGTGACAGATTTTGACTACGAATATGCGATTTCTCTTATGAATAAAAAATTAGCACCAGAAATCGAAACTTATTTTTTGATGGCGGACAATGAATACTCTTTTGTGTCATCAACCATCGTCAAAGAAGTAGCAAGACATGGAAGAGCTGTATCCAATCAAGTTCCAGACATTGTGGGCGAAGCCCTTACCAAAAAATTCTCCGTTTAAGGAGGAATTGAGGATTCTATGAAAACGCGTTCTTCTTTTTTTTATGGATTCACCATACTACTGTTTGGTTCTCTCGGCTATTATCTTTTACAAGTCGGGAGTTTACTCGAAGTCACAAAAAATATTATCCCTATCACCAACGAAAATTTGGATGCTGAAAACATTTTCAATCGGTTTCACCACCCATTAGCACTTCTTTTCCTTCAAATCATCATTGTCTGTGGTGCCGCTAGATTTGTAGGATATGTTTTTTCTAGAAAACTCAAACAACCTTCCGTCATGGGAGAGATAGTCGCCGGAATTTTACTTGGGCCATCACTTCTTGGTTACTACTTCCCAGAAACCATGGGCTTTTTGTTTCCACCATCAAGCCTCCCCACTCTTGGAACCTTAAGCCAAATTGGTTTGGTTCTTTTTATGTTCATCATTGGGATGGAACTTGATATCTCCGTTCTTAAAAACAAAGCCCATTCCGCTGTTGTGATTAGCCATGCCAGTATCATCTTTCCTTTCTTTTTGGGGATGATTTTGGCTTATTATTTTTATACAGACTATGCACCTGAGAATGTAGGATTTTTATCCTTCTCACTTTTTATGGGAATTGCCATGAGTATCACTGCCTTTCCCGTACTTGCAAGGATCCTCCAAGAAAGAAATTTAACAAGGACTCCTCTTGGTGCGATGGTTCTCACTTGTGCAGCAGCCGATGACATCACTGCTTGGATCCTACTTGCGATCATTGTCACCATATCCAAAGCAGGAAATCTCAATACGGCACTTTTCACCATTGGATTGTCTTTTGCTTATATCCTAACAATGATTTATCTAGTGGCACCTTTTCTCAAACGATTGGGTTCCATCTATATCTCAAGGGAAAACTTAACAAGAACCGCAGTGGCTCTTATTTTGATGATTTTATTTTTGTCCTCTCTAGCGACAGAAGTCATCGGAATTCATGCATTATTTGGTGCCTTCCTTGCTGGTGTGATTATGCCAGCAGAAGGAAACCTCAAAAAACTCATCGCAGAAAAGATCGAAGATGTTGCGGTCATTTTATTTTTACCCATTTTCTTCGTGATCACAGGACTCCGAACAGAAATTGGACTACTAAACGGATCTCACCTTTGGATGGTATTTGGTCTCGTCATCCTTGTGGCTGTGGTGGGAAAATTTGTGGGAAGTGCCTTTGCAGCAAAAATTTCAGGATCCAATTGGGAAGATTCTCTCTCCATCGGAGCCCTTATGAACACAAGAGGACTCATGGAACTTGTGGTCCTCAATATTGGATACGATCTTGGAATTTTAAGCCCTGAGATCTTTGCCGTTTTTGTATTAATGGCTCTTGTCACTACCCTTTCCACCGGACCACTCCTAGATGGAATTCAAAAGTTTTTTTCTAAATCAGAAAAACGCGTCACAACGGAAAAACCGGTAGACAGCAAGTTACGAGTGTTAGTGGCATTTGCCCAAGAAAAAATGGGAAAAAGTTTAGTTCGATTTGCTTATTCCCTTTCCGGAAACCAAAAGAAAAATTTAGAAATCACTGCCCTTCATATTTCACCAAACGACTCTTTGTCCAACGAAGAAATTCGTCGTTACCGTGATGCCAGTTTTGAATCCATTCGCCAAACAGGCGCACAAATGGGTGTCCAGGTTCAAACAGAATACCGCATCACTGACAATGTCACTTATGAAATTGTCAATTTTGCCAAAGTCAAACATACGGACATCTTACTCATTGGTGCCGCCAAACCCCTATTTTCTCGCAGTTATACGGGAGGAAAAATCAAAGGGATCCTCAACTACTGCCCGGCAACTGTGGGGGTTCTTATCGACAATGGCCTAGAATCTGTGGAAAAAGTAGCCATCCTTTACAAAGGGGAAAAGGATCCCATCCTTGGATTTGCCCAAAAACTAACTTCCCTAAAAGGGATGAAGTCGAACAAAATTAAGGTGGAAGACCTAGTACAACCCGAAACAGATCTAAATCCCTATCCCATTGCCTTAAATAAAATCACTGGGTATTCGCTGATCCTCATTGATCTAAATGTTTGGGAAGAAATGGGATTTGAGAAAATGGATCTTCTGCCAACTTCATTTCTTTTGGTTCGTTTTTTAAGCACCTAAAGATTCGATTGCTTTTTTCGGTTTCTCCAAGCTTTTGGAGATATGGAAAGAACTTTTATCATGCTTAAACCCGATGCTGTGAAAAACAAACACATCGGTGACATCCTTCAAAGAATTGAAAAAGAAGGATTTAAAATCCTAGGAATGAAATTCCTAAAACTCAGCCTCGAAGACGCAAAACAATTTTACGCGGTTCACGCAGCTCGTCCATTTTACAATGACCTTTGCACTTATATGGCTTCTGGTCCAATCGTTGCTTGCGCTCTTGAAAGAGACAACGCAGTAACACATTGGAGAGATGTAATTGGCGCGACTGACCCGAAAGAAGCAAAAGCGGGAACAATCCGCGCACTCTTTGCAGAAAGCAAAGAAGCAAACGCAGTTCACGGTTCTGACTCTGTGGCAAACGCACTTCAAGAAATTGCGTTTTTCTTCAAAGGGTATGAACTTAACTAAGTTCGAACCAAACAAACAGCCGGTTCTTTAAAGAGAACCGGTTATTTTCCAGTGCCTACTCAGTTTTCCGATACCTTAAAAAACTCCAAACAACTCTTTGATTCTTTTTTTGAGTCCTATACAAAAGAATTGTTTCAGCCACGCACTCGCATAACAGATGCTTGTCTTTATAGCCTGAAAGCAGGGGGAAAACGAATTCGGCCTATCTTTGTTCTGAATTCCTATTTTCATCCAGACCATTTACCAACAACATTCAATACCAACGAACATCTCTCTGTTTATTTAGCAGCCCTTGCTGTCGAATGCATTCATACCTATTCTCTCATCCATGACGACTTACCTGCAATGGACGATGATGACACACGCCGGGGAATGCCCACATGCCACATCCAATTTGATGAAGCGACCGCCATCCTTGCTGGTGACACGCTTAACTCTTTGAGTTTTTATTTGTTGTCTTTATTTGAAAACATTGACTCCACTGCCATCCGCGACTCCATCCAAATCCTCCACAAAGGGGCCGGAATGAATGGGATGATCCTGGGACAAATGGAAGACATCGAAGAAGAAAAAAATCCCAGCGTCACGGATAAGGAATCGAAACTTTCTTCCATCCATACAAAAAAGACCGGAGCTCTGATTGAAGCCTCCTTCCTTCTGGGAAACCGATTACGTTCGGATTGGTTAGAAAGAGAGTCCGTGATTTCCAGTTATGCGAAAGAAATTGGGTTATTATTTCAAATTACCGATGATATTTTAGATGTGGAAGGAAACCTGGCGGACCTTGGAAAAACACCGGGAAAAGATGCCAAAGCCGGCAAATTAACCTATCCTAGTCTATATGGGATGGAAACTGCCAAAAGGTTACGAGACGAATCCGTATCCAAAGCCATTTCCTTGGTTACAAACTTTCCTTCCTTAAACAATGAATTCTTTTTAGGATTACCTAAATACATTGCCGAAAGAAAAAATTAGACTGGATGAATATCTCGTTCGCGAAGGTTATGCGATCGATTTAAAATATGCACAATCATTAATCCTCTCTGGGTCTGTTCTTGTGAATGATATTGTCATTTCCAAAGTAGGAACATCCCTATCTACAAAAGATATTGTTCGCACCAAAGAAAAAATCAAAACCTATGTTTCCCGGGGTGCGTATAAACTTCTCGGTGCTTTTGATTCGTTTCCAAAGACCAATGTCCAAAACAAAACCTGTATCGATTTAGGTTCTTCCACAGGAGGATTCTGCCAGGTCCTTTTGGAAAAAGGTGCTTCAAGAGTCATCGCTGTAGATGTTGGTTATGGCCAGTTAGCACAAAAGATTGCAAACGATCCAAAAGTGACTGTATTTGACCGCACCCATTTAAAAGACCTAACGATTTCCCAATTAGAACCATTAACAGAGGAAACTTGGATCACGATGGATTTAAGTTTTATTTCACTTGTTCCGGTTTTCACTTCTCTTGTTTCTCTTTTCCAATCAAATCCCAAAGTGATTTGGCAAGGGATTTCCTTATTCAAACCTCAGTTTGAAGTCCACCCATCCAAATTAGAAAAAGGGGTGTTGAAAGATTCGCATCATATTGGTTATACGATACGAAACATTTGGCGCAAAATTAAAAATTTGGATTCTAGACTTAAATTTTTAGGTCTCGCAGAATCTCCTATCCAAGGTGCGGATGGAAATCGGGAATTTTTGATTCGATGGGAATGGAAGGATTTAGTAAAATAATTTTAAGCCGTAAAATCTGACACAGCTTCTTTCAATTGGTCTGTGGTGAAAGGTTTCATCAAATAGGCATAAGATGGATTTTGATTGATTCGGTGTTTTGCGGTCTCATCCAAAAACCCAGTGAGAAACAAAACAGGGACAGAGAATTGTTCTCTTAACGATTCGGCTGTTTCAATTCCGTCCAAAGATCCTTCCAAATTGATATCCATTAGAATCAAATCCGGAACTTTTTCCGAAACTATTTGGAAGGCCTCATCCCCTGAAGGTACAACAGCAATTACATGAAAACCGAAAGATTCGATTTTCTGTTTGATATTGAGTCCGAGGAAGGGTTCATCCTCGACGATGAGGATGTTCTTTTTCGTCATATATGCTTTATTTTATAAGGGGGGGTCTGTTAAAAAGTAAAAATACTCTATGGCAGATAAAAGTAGCAAACAACCCGAGAATGTCCCAGGGAAATACTATGTCGACCAGACCTGCGTTCCCTGTAATGACTGCATTAAGGAAGCCCCTAACCTGTTACAGTATAGTGACGACGAAAGCCATATTTTCTTCAAAAACCAACCAACAACCCCCACAGAGGAAAAACAGGCAAAAGCAGCTATGGCTATGTGCCCAGTGGATGCCATCGGTGACGATGGTGAATAATTAAGTATTATAGAATATTCGGATATTTTCAGCAACAATGTCTGGTTTTTCTAGATGGATTGCATGTCTAACTTTGGGTATCCATACAAGTTTGCTTTTTTTAATATAAGATTTTATTTTTTTCATCATAAATGGTGGTGTGATCTCATCTTCCGCACCTGCTAAAATTAAAGTAGGGATTTGAATCCCCTTCATTTTTGAGTCAAAAAAAATTTCATTTTCTCGCCTTAAAGTATTTTCTTGCAAGAATTCATTGGGTTTTTCATTCCAAATAGTAACAAGGGTATGGCGAAATAAATACCCAGGTTCAGGAAATTCTTCTCCATAAAGATAACGAAGTAGTAATACCACTTGTTTTTCTGTTTTTGGAAATAAAATCTTACGCATCCTTTCACGTTCAGGATGTGGAATCCCACCAGGGGCAAGTAGGATGAGTTTTTGGACTCTTTTAGCATAATCTTTTAAAACTAAATGTTGGGAGGTGAGGCCGCCCATCGAATGACCAACTAAGCAAATTTCTTCCAACTCCAATTTTTCGAAACACTCGAGAAGTAAATCCGCCCAAACATCAATTTGATAAAGGTATTTAACCAGCGGGAGTTTGCTATTTCCATATCCTGGTAAATCAAATACATATAGTGGATATCCATCATCTAACAATTCTTTTACGACACGTCGAAATCCGAAACTTTCATCAAGTAAACCATGAAAAAAAACTATGGGTTTTTTGGATCCATTTCCAAATTTCCAGTAGAAAATTTTATGTCCACCCATGGGAACGAAACAGGGTTTTCCGCCCATATTTTTCATTGATTTACGTCTCTGGGACTGATAATTTCGAAATAAGCTTCGGTAAAAATATTTTATCATAATGTTAAATTCAAAAATTGAAAGACTATCGCAGCTACTTTCCCATTCCCAGAAAGGATTGGTTTTCGTCGATCTTAAATCCAAAGAAGTTCTTTATGTTGATGAAAACACAAAAGAACGATTGGAACTTAAGAATCAAAAAACTTTGGAAATCCAAAATCTTTTTTATGACTATGATCTTTTAATTTCAGAAATCCACACACACCCTCAATCAAAAAGTGATTACAAGTGGTTCTTAAAAAATGAAAATTTAGAAAAGATTGCTGTTTCTGTTCATTTTTCCTCATTAACTGAGTTTTTTGATTCTAACACAGAAATATATTCCATAACCATTAACTGGAACCATGAGTATGCTACAGAAAATTCTGAGATCATCGACCATTTAGAAATTCCTTTTCTCCAAGCTGACTTAAACGGAAATATCATTTATGCAAATTCACGTTTGATTCATTTTTTTCTATTATCTCCTGATAAAATTCAATCTTATAATGCTTTCGATATACTTTCATTGTCTGAAAGTTTTAAAAATGAAATATTGAAACATAATGTAAAACGGATGATTGAATTCCAACCTCAACAAGGAAAGTTGGTAAGTTTCCAATTACAAAGTTTCATTACAAGAGTTCAAGATAAACCGAATGGAATCACAATCCTTCTCCTGGATCTTTCTGAATTACAAAACGCAGAAAAAATTCTAAAATATGGTGAAGATAAATTAAGAACTTTTTTTGCAACGATGAACAATGGTTTTGTGATCATAAATCAAGATGCAAAAATTTTAGAAATTGCTCCTATTTTTAAATTTTTACTTTTTCAAGTATTTGCCTTCGAAGTTGGCGAAGACATTTTCCATTTTTTTGATGAAAAAATGAAACAAAAACTGATGGAAGTTTTGGATTCGGCAATTGAAAGTCAAAGTGTCCAAACAACAGAATTCGAGTATTTGCTTCTTGGTGAAGAACGAACATTTGAGATTCGCTTTATTCCAGTTAGACGATATGATCCGAACGATAAAAAGATTATGTTGGTATTCTCAGATATTACTGAGGCAAAAAAGTTGGATCGCCAACTCATTGAATCAATGAAATTTGCCAGTATTGGGGAAATTGCCGCTGGTCTTGCGCATGAAATCAATAACCCGCTCCAAAGTGCACTTTTGTATTTAGATGATTTGATTACCGTTGATGAAACAGATCCTAATGAACGTAGGAATATTTTAAAAAAAATTGAGTCAGCAAATTTACGGATTCGCGATTTAGTAAAAGCTTTACTTGATTTAGGAAGGATGGAAAGTCCTAATCGTGATTTTGTTTCTCCTTATTATATTTTAGTTCGTACCAGTGAACTTGTTGAAGTGAGTTGTCGGAAAAAAAACATTAGTTTTACTAGGCATGCCGGCCCCAATTTACCGGGAATTTTTGTTCGATGGCAAGAAATTGAACAAGTATTAATCAATTGTGTGGTAAACTCCATCAATGCACTTTCAGAAATGGATAAGATAAGGCAATTTCCAAAAATTGAATTGGGTATTGATTTAGTAAAAAATCAAAAAAAAGAGTGGGTTGTATTTTCTGTAGAAGACAATGGACCTGGAATCGATGACGACACATTGGAAAAAGTTTTTTTACCTTTATTTACAACCAGAAGGAATAAACAAGGAACAGGGCTCGGACTTTCGATTTCAAAAAAGATCATCGCTGAACATGGTGGAGAAATCTATATTAAAACAAAGGAAGGAACAGGAACAAAGGTAGAAATTTACCTTCCTGCCCATACAGACGATAATGGATAAAATTTTAATTATAGATGATGAAGAAGACATTCGAATTGCCCTAAAAAGAGTTCTCTCACGTGAAGGGTACCAAATTGAACTTTCGGAATCTGCTGCAGAGGCAATTCAAAGAATATCCGCAGGGGAAACCTTCTCCGTTGTAATTTCCGATATTTTGATGTCGGGAATGTCAGGTATTGATTTTACCAAGTTCATTGCAGAAAAACAAATTAACTTACCTGTAATTTTAATTACCGGAAACCCAAATTTATCAAGTGCCGAATCAGCTATTCGTTACCATGCCTTTGAATATATTTCAAAACCTGTAGATAAAACTCAGATTTTATCGGTTGTTAAACGAGCAATAGAAGTCAAAAACCAAAAAGATTCCGATTTGGAAAAATTAATGTTATCGGAAAAATTAGAAAAGGCACTTCGGACTCAAAATTTAGATTTAAACAGACAGAATGCTGCCATTCTAAATGCTACTTCTGATGCAGTGATTACCATTGATTCCAAATTAACTGTTGTTTCAGCAAACAAATCTAGTTTTGATATGTTTCGCTTTCTCACACCTTTGGATTTAATTGGCCAATCAGTTAAAATTTTGTTCACTGAAAACAAAATGCAAAAATATATGAGTCAAGTTTCGAAAGTACTCAGCGAGGAAGTTAACAAATCAACACTTCAGCTATCGGATGTTACGTTGCTTCGTTCAGATTACACTACTTTTTTAGCAGATATTGCCATTTGTTCTTATAATTTAGATGGTGATCGATATTACACAGGTGTGATTCGTGATGTAACACAAAAAAAACAAATGGTAGAACAACTCATTCATTCTGAACGAAGAGCGTTTTTATCTGTTGTTGCAGCAAGTATTGGGCACGAAATTAATAACTCTTTAACAGCCATCCAAGGATTTGTAGAAATGGCTTCAAGAGAAAATGCTGACATTATGTTAAAAGATAGAGCTTTAAAAGTAACTCTAAACCAAACAGAAAAATTAAGAGCACTTACATCAAATTTATTACAACTTGGAAAATCTTTAAAATCAAATAACGAAAAATCAAAAGTCCTAGACTTAAACAAAGAAATTACATCAGTACTTCAGGTATTTAAAGAAACGGCAAAATTAAAATACTGTCATATCAAAAGAGAAGAATCAGAAAATGAAATTCCCATTCGTATGAATTCTGACCAATTTGCATTACTGCTTTCGAACATCTTACTCAATGCCGCTGATGCTACCAATAACATTGGAACCATTGAAATAATATCCTATTTAGATACAAAAAATGCCCACCTAATCATTACCGATGATGGGGAAGGAATGTCGACTGAAACATTAGATAAAATTTATGAGCCATACTTTACAACCAAGGAACTAGGTAAAGGAACCGGACTTGGAATGTTTGTGGTCAAACAAATCGTAGATAATTTTGAAATTCAGTTAGAAATAGAATCAACTACGGGCAAAGGATCTAAATTTCATTTTATTTTTCCAAAGGTTTCAGAAAGATAGTGACTTAAGTGTATCCAGGACTCAACAATTCTCAATTAGATTTTATTTTTTCTCGTAACGGAAAAAACTGCCAAATAAAACCATTACAAGAAGAAGCATCCACAAGACGTTACTTTCGCCTAACACTACCGAACAATTCAGAAGAAGTAGTCTGTGTTGATGAAAACGTAAATGAAGATTTTATCGTTATTTCCGATTTTCTGAATACAAATAAAATTCGAGTTCCAAGAGTATTGGACATAAAAAGAGAATTTGGGCTGACCTTTATGAGTTTCGAAGGGTTGGATGATTTTAGTACTTACAAACTAAATGATTATAAAAACAAATTTCCTATCCTTATCGATTTAATTCTAAAACTACAATCTCTCGACCCACCACCTCTAGTAAAAAATAGAAAATTTGATACAGAAAAACTAAGTTTTGAAACCAATCTAACCTTAGAAAAATTTGAAGGTTTTAGAAAGGAATTTAATATCAAAACGGAAATTTCTAATGAAGCAAAGGCTTTTATAGAGGAAACCGTTGGTTATTTAAACAAATACCCAATTAATGTTTTTACTCACAGAGATTTTCACTGCCGAAATCTACTCATTTCACCTAATTCAGATTATGCACTGATTGATTTTCAGGATGCAAGGATGGGTGTTCCCCAGTATGATCTAACATCTATTTTGTACGATGCATATTATCCTCTTCCGAGAGACTTTCGGATTTTAATGTTAAAGTCCTTCCAAGAAAGAAACATAGACCAATCAAAAAAATTTAAAGATACATTTTACCTCCAGGCGCTCCAACGTTCCTTTAAAGCACTGGGAACATATTTCCGAATGGTTACAGATCACAAAAAGGAAAAGTTCAAACCATCAATTATTTCTTGTTTGAACCAGTTGGAAGAAATCATTCAATTAGGAATGTTTGCAGATTCCTTATATATTTTTGTTCGAAGTTTACGAGAGGAACTAAGTCGCCATAAGGACTTCAAAAATCTATGAACGCATTTGTTTTGGCAGCTGGGTTTGGAAAACGGATGGGATCTCTTACGGAAAACTGTCCAAAACCTCTATTAAAAATTCAAGGGATCACTCTTTTAGATTACAGTTTATATTTGCTGAATGAATGGAAAATTTCTAATGTATGGATCAACACACACTACTTAGGCGAAAAAATTAAATCGCATCTTCAAAATTTTACAAAGTTTCCAATTCATGTAATAGAGGAAAAAACTGAAATATTAGGTACGGCTGGTGGAATTCGAACAGGATTACCAAAGGATTCATTAAATGAATCTATCTTACTCATCAATCCTGATACTTTGTTTTTTCCCAATCCAGATTTTTCACCAAATGATAGTTTATCGGATGGAATCAAAATTCATCTATATCTATTACCATCTCCGCCAAATCAAAACTATACACAAATTAATATTGGAGAAAATGGAAGTTTAGAATTTGGGAAAGGAGCTTATTATTATATTGGGCTTGCCATTTTAAATCCCAATTGCCTCATCCATTTGGAAAAAAACAAATACTACGATCTTTCTGATATCTTTAAAGAATGTGCGGCTCGCGGCGAAATTACCGGAGAGGTATTCTCCGGTACTGTTTTGGATTTAGGGACAAAAGAACTTTGGGATTCCTATATTCAAAAAGATATTTTTGGGAAGGAAATTACGAAAATTTTAAGTTTTGTCAATTCTTCAAAGATGACTTAAGATTTCCTCTTTTCGTTTTTCATATCCTTTTTTTCCAAGAAGTGCAAACATATTGTTTTTATAATCTTCAACACCCGGTTGGTCAAAAGGATTTACACCTAACATATAACCAGAAATTCCACAGGCAAATTCAAAAAAATACAATAGACCACCGATGGTTTCTTCATTCAAGACAGGTAAGGAGATTTCCAAACAAGGAACACCACCATCTTTATGTGCAATGAGAGTTCCGAGCATTGCACTTTGGTTTACATCCGAAAGTTTTTTCCCAGCTAAATAATTGAGTCCATCACGATCATCCGATTTTTCCGTTAAATAAACATCTTGTTTCGGAGATTCCACCTTGATGGTTGTTTCCATAAGAACACGTTCTCCATCTTGGATGTATTGTCCCATGGAATGTAAATCTGTGGTAAATTGGACGGAAGCAGGAAATATTCCTTTTCCAGTTTTTCCTTCACTCTCACCAAACAACTGTTTCCACCATTCTGATACAAAAGACAAGGCAGGAGTATAACTTACAAAAATTTCTATTTTTTTACCTTGAGAGTATAATGAATTTCGTATGGCCGCATATAAGGCAGCAATATTTCCTTCCGATGCCGATTTGGATTTTAATTCGGCTTCCATTTGTTTAGCACCATCAATGAGTTTGTTGATACTAAATCCTGCAGCTGCAATTGGTAACAAACCTACTGCCGTGAAAACAGAATAACGACCACCCACATCGTCAGGAATTACGAAACTTGGAAAACCGTATTCATCAGCCAGTTGTTTGAGAGCACCTTTTGTTTTATCGGTAGTAGCAAAAACTCGATTTTTAACATTTTCTTTTCCATACTTTCTTTCTAATAAAGAGAGTAACAGACGAAAGGCGATAGCAGGTTCTGTTGTTGTACCTGATTTAGAAATCACATTCACAGAAAATTCTTTGTTTTCTAAGAATGCAAGTAAGCGCGAATGATAATCTGCATCTAAATGATGGCCTGCATAAATAATTTTTACTGATTTTTTATGGGATTCATGACCACCAAATTCAGGCGTTAACGCTTCGATAACGGCACGAGCTCCCAAATAACTTCCACCGATCCCGACAACAACCAAATATTGGGAATGTGCTTGAATGGTTTCTGCAGCAAGTCTCAGTTTTTGTAATTCTACGGAACTCGTTTGGCCAGGTAAATCCACCCAACCTAAATATTCATTTCCAAGTCCCGTTTTTTGAATGAGAGTTTGTCGGGCTTTTTCGGCGTTTCCTAATTCTTTCTGAAGCAAAGTTTCAGGAAGAAATGATTTCACAAAACGATCCGAAATTTTTAGGTTCGACATAGCACCTGTCCCAAAATAAAGTATGGCATCGAAAGGAAGATGAAGTGGATTCTTTAATAAGTAAAGAAAATTTGAATCGATTTGAATCAATATTTGGAAAAACAACACAACCAATACGTTTGTTCCAAGCACCAGCTAGAATTAATATAATTGGAGAACATGTAGATTATTTAGGGGGAACCGTACTTCCTGCTGCGATCAATTTCGCAGTGCAAGTATACCTTCGCCCCAACAATACTTCAAACTACAAATTACACTCAGTCACTTACAATCAAACGGTAGAGTTTCAAAAACCACTCCTTCCCAATCCAAAGGCAGCGTGGGCTGACTATATCGCTGGTGTGATTGTTGAAATTGAGAAAAAAGGCCATTTGGTTCCTGGATTTGATTTTCTTGTGGATGGAAATATCCCCCAAGGATCAGGTCTTTCTTCCTCAGCAGCTTTGGAAGTCGTAACAGCATTTGCCATCAAAGAAACTTTTTCCTTTCCTATTTCCCGCGAAGAAGTGGCAGTCATTGGACAAAAGGCCGAAAATCTTTTTGTTGGAACCAAATGTGGGATCATGGATCAATTCATTATTTCCGTTGGCAAAGCAAATGATTGTATTTCCTTAAATACTGATACACTAAATTACTCATACCACCATTTTGATTTAGGGAACTACGAATTCTACTTAATCAACTCCAATGTAAAACATAGTTTAAAGGATAGCGCTTACAACAAACGAAGGTCGGAATGTGAATCCGCTTTGTTAAAAATACAAACAAAGTATCCAAATTTTACGCAACTTTATGAAGTCAATTTATCAGAAGAAGAATTAAATCACTGTCACCTAACAAGCGAAGAATCAAAAAGAACGAAACATGTTACTTCTGAACGAGAAAGAACTAAAATAGTCATCACTGGTTTGGAATCAGGGAATTTTATCGAAGTAGGATCTGCCCTTTTTCATACTCATTGGTCTTTGTCAAAAGATTTCGAAGTGTCTTGCCCCGAAACTGATTTCATTGTTGATTCTTTACAGAACCTGGGTGTCACTGGTGCGAGAATGATCGGTGGTGGGTTCGGAGGATGCGTACTCGTACTAGATAAGAAGGATCATTTTTCTAAAATCGAAGAAGTTTTAAAAAAAAGTTATCAACAAAAATTTAACCTTGCGTTAGACTTCTACAAGTTTCAAATTTCGGATGGGGTAAAGGAAATTTATATATGATCGAAAACTGGAGTGATTACACAGTTGAAAGTGGAGACTTTAAAATGGAAGTCCTCCATCAGAAATTTGTGCCCCTCGCAGAAACTGCAGTTTACTTTGAATTGTCTGGGGAAATCAACCTCTACAACTCACAAGTGATGAAAGAGAATTTGGAAATCCTTATCTCCAAAGGGATCTCTCATATTTTTCTAAACTTTGAACAAGTTAGTTATATCGATAGCTCTGGACTCGGTGTTTGTTTAGGAATTCATTCCAGACTGATGAAACAACACGGTTACATTCGTATCATTTCTCCCTCTGAAAAAGTAAGGTATGTTTTGGAATTAACGAAACTAAAAAGCCTGCTCCAAATTTTTCCCACCTTGGAACAGGCTGTTCAGGCAAATTAGAAATAAGTAGGAAAAAGGAATTTTAATTTTTCAATTTGTTCTGGATTCCTTTTTTCTGGTGAAGTCACTAAAGAAAACTTTGTACTGCCCACAAGACTTGTATCATCCGACTTTCCTAAAAGATCAATCAGCGCCGAAAGTAATTTCTTAGCTGTTTCCGCATTTTTGCTCAGATTACCCAAAACCATTTCCAAGGTGACATGGGCTTCATCTTCTTTCCAACAATCATAGTCAGTAGACATACAAACCATTTGGTAAAGAATCTCTGCTTCTCTTGCTAGTTTTGCTTCTGGAAGGACAGTCATGTTGATGATGTCAGCTCCCCAAGATCTGTACATATGGGATTCTGCTCTTGTAGAAAATAATGGCCCTTCCATACAAATCAAAGTTTTGTTAGAATGAATCGGTAGGCCGATTTGTTTTGCAGCTTCTTCCACTTTTTTACCAAGACCTGGTGAAAACGGATCAGCAAAAGGAGCATGAGCCACCATTCCGTTTTCGAAAAATGTAGATGGTCGCGCTTTTGTACGATCAATGATTTGTGAAGGAATCACAAAATCTCTAGGAGCAATTTCTTGGCGTAAACTTCCCACAGAACTAAAAGCTATAATTTCTTCTACGCCTAACTGTTTTAATGCGGCTATGTTCGCTCGTGCCGGAACTTCGCTAGGATTTAATGAATGTCCCTTTCCGTGTCTTGGTAAAAACGCAATTTCTTTACCCTTAAAACGACCAATAGTGATCGTGTCCGATGGTTTGCCCCAAGGTGTATCTGGATGGATTTCTTTGATAATTTCCATTCCATCAATTGAATATAGGCCAGTTCCACCAATGACCCCGATTTTCACTACATTTGCCATACGAATCCTCTTAAAGTGCAGTTTCCCCCCAACGTTTTTGGTTGCATTCGTTTTTTACATTCGAAGACTGTAGAATGCTCATGGGAGAATACATGAAATCCAAAATATTACCCTTAACCACTCTAACACTTATGATTTTTACAGCAGCCATTACCTCTGATTCCGCATTTGATATGTCCACACAGTCTGACCGCAAATCAGTCAGTGTTACCATTTACAATGGGGGGATCGGTCTTGTTCGAGAAACTCGAACTTTAAATCTTGCGAAGGGAATTCGGACTTTGCGTTTTGAAGATGTTCCTTCTCAAATCATCCCTCAAACCGTAAGGGTCAAAGGAGAAGATCCTAAAAAACTTACAGTATTTGAACAGAACTACGAATACGATTTAATTTCCCCTGAACGCCTTATGGACAAATACATTGGAAAAGAAGTCACTCTTTACAATGAAACCAAAGAGAAAACCACTTCCGTCAAAGCAACGTTAATCTCGAATAACGGAAACCCTGTGTATAAAATTGGAGATGAAATTTCTCTTGGTTACAATGGCCGGGTAACTGTTCCGACCATCCCTGAAAATCTTTATGCGAAACCTACTCTGGTTTGGAAACTAAAGAACGATGTGGAAAAAGAACAAACTTTAGAAGTTTCTTACCAAACCCATGGCCTTGGATGGTCTGCTGACTATATCCTTGTTTTGGATAAAGAAGAAGAACTTTGTGGGTTGAATTCTTGGGTTACTTTGAATAACAACTCTGGTGCTGAGTTTAAAAATGCAATCTTACAACTTGTGGCAGGAAAGGTAAATTTAATCTCCAACCAAGCCAACACTTATGCGAACCAACCTCGCTCCGTTAAAAAGACAATGATGAAAGAATATTCTGAATCCGCAGATGCTCCAGAATTCAATCAAGAGAATTTGTCAGAATACTATTTATATACATTGGACCAACCAACCAATATCGGTTACAACCAAACCAAACAAGTCCAACTTTTCCAATCAGAAGGAATCGAAATCAAAAAGTATTTTGTTTTTGAAAACCTACCTATGTATGAGGGAAATGAAAAGAATTTCAATAACGCAACCATCAAGTACATCTTCAAAAATGCGAAGAAAAACAATTTAGGTCGCCCGCTCCCACTAGGAACCATTCGCGTTTTTAAAGCAGATTCTAAAGGACGCCAACAACTTCTGGGAGAAGATACGATTGACCACACTCCTGAAAACGAAGAAGTAAAAATTAAAACGGGCCAAGCCTTTGATGTAGTTGCCAATGGCAAACGACTTTCAAACGAAGTGTTCAAACTTTCCCGTGGAGATAAATCAACTTACTCTGCAGAAATTCGAAACCGAAAAAAAGAAGCAATCGAAGTTAGGTTCTATGTTAGCCTTTGGGGTGATTGGAATATCACTAAATCCTCTCATAAATTCACAAAAGAATCCTCAACGAAGGCTTATACAGATGTTCCTCTAAAAGCCAATGAAACCGTAACTGTGGAATATACTGTAGAAACAAAATACCAATAATGGAAAACAAATATGACGTAATCATTATCGGTTCTGGTATAGGTGGCCTCGCGGTCGCCTCTATCCTTTCCCAAGTAGCCAAAAAGAAAGTGCTAGTTTTAGAACGTCATTTTAAGTTAGGTGGATTCACCCACACCTTCAAACGACTTGGAAAGTTTGAATGGGATGTGGGGATCCATTATATCGGAGACTTAGCGGAAGGTTCAATGTTACGAACTCTTTTTGATTCTATCACCAGAAAAGGTGTGAAGTGGAACAAAATGGAAGAACCTTTTGAAGTTTTCGATTACCCTGAATTTAGTTTTCCTGTTTATGGAGAAAAAGAAAAATTTGTTTCGGACTTAAAACTCAAATTTCCTTTAGAATCCGAAGCCATTGATAGATACTTTCAAGATGTAGAAACCTTCACCCAATGGTTTGGAAGGCATTTTACACTCAAAGCTTTGCCCGCCGTATTTGAAAAGGCAGCAAAGTTTTTAAACTTAAACCATATTCCCACACCTTATATCACTACCAAAGAATATATGGACACTCATATTCAGGATGAGAATTTAAGAGCACTTCTTTGTTCGCAGTGGGGTGATTATGGTCTTCCTCCTGCCACATCTTCTTTCGCCATCCATTCCATGATTGTTACCCATTACTTTAATGGCGGTTATTTTCCTATTGGTGGTTCTTCCAAAATAGTAGATTCGATTGAACCCATCGTAGAAGAAAACGGTGGGAGTTTGAAAATCCTTCACACAGTCAAAGAAATCCTTCTCGAAGGAGACAAGGCAGTTGGTGTGAAAGTAGAAGTTCAAAAAGGAAAAACTTTTTCTGAAGAGAAATTTTATGCTGATGTGATTGTTTCCGATGCCGGAGCCTACACAACGTATAACAAATTATTACCGAAAGAACATTCCTCTGCTTTCCAAAAACCTTTGGAAACTCTCAGCACACAAGGAACCACTTCTATCACACTTTATATTGGATTTAAGGAATCTCCGACAAAACTCGGATTCCACGGCGAAAATCATTGGATCTTTCCTTATACAAATCATGACGCTAGTTATGCGAAAAGAAATGATCTGGCAGAAGGGAAACCTCCGATGATGTATTTATCTTTCCCTTCCCTAAAGAATCCGGAAGCAGAAGACCACACCGCCGAAGCCATCAGTTTTGCTGATTATTCTCTGTTTGCCAAATGGAAGGATGAACCTTGGAAAAAACGAGGGGAAGACTATACAAAACTCAAAGAAAGGATCACTGAAGGGATGTTAGAATTCTTAGAGAAACGATTTCCTGGATTTCGGGACTTAATCGAATTCACTGAGCTCTCCACCCCCATCACTACGGAATTTTTTACCGGTCATAAAGAAGGTTCTATCTATGGACTTTCCTGTACACCGGAGCGCTTTCAGCAAGAATGGTTAGGTGTGAGGACAACGATCAAAAATCTTTACCTAACAGGAGCGGATGCCTGCTCTCCTGGAGTGGCTGGTGCTCTTATGGGCGGAATTGCAGCCTCCTCTGTGGTTTTAGGGTTTACTGGAACACTTCGGCTCATGAAAGAACTTTTCCAAAAGAGCCAAGAAACCGGTTGACAATTGGTTTAAGATTTGATAGTTTGATATTAAATTAATGGGAACAAAATTCAAAGGATCCAAAAAAGAAGTACAGGCGCTGGATGCGTTCATCAAATTGAAACGCGCGGCCGAGTCTCTGTCTTCCCGATTGATTTCTGAGTTCACTAAATGGAGCATCTCAGAAAGTCAATTTGGGGTACTCGAGACTTTGTACCATTTAGGCCCTCTTTGTCAAAAAGACCTTGGGGATAAAATTCTCAAAAGTACAGGAAACATCACTCTTGTCATCGACAACCTAGAAAAACGAAGTCTTGTAGAACGTGTTCGCAGTGTGGAAGACAGGCGATTTATTTCTGTCCACCTAACGACTGAGGGAAAAAAACTCATTGAACAAATTTTCCCTGATCATGTTAAACGAATCACATCCGAATTCGCAGTATTGTCACCTGAGGAACAAGAAGTCCTTGGTAAGATCTGCAAAAAACTCGGTAAAAAAACAGACGCTCTCTGTAAGTAATTTAATCTCGGTAGTCCATCACCAATCGAAATCCCGCTCGCCTATCTTCGGATAGGTTAGGAATCCCACCATAAGATCTAGCACTGGCTGTAGAATTTTTCGCAGAGTCTGAATAAGAACCTCCACGAACTACTTTGTAAATTTTCCCAAAAGAAAAGTTTTTGATATGATGCCCTGGATACAATTGGTAATCACTGGAAGTCCATTCGGAAGCATTCCCACACATTCCAATCGCCCCATAGGGACTTGCCCCTTCCGTGGATAATTCTAATACCGATTGGGCTTTGCCGATTTTTGATTCCCTTGTATTACAATACAAAGAGTCGTATTCATCCCCAAAAGGATATTTGGTAGCAATGATTTGGTAACCCAAAGTTTCATCCCTGTTGGTAAATTCGATGACACCGGGTCCACGGGCTGCTTTTTCCCATTCCCATTCGGTAGGAATTCGTTTTCCCACCCAACTCGCATAACGTTCTACTTCACGGTAGGTGAGATGAACAACTGGAAAATCCCCTTCCCCTGCGGGATATTTTCCCCCAATCCAATGAGGAGGACTTTGGGTATTCGTTTGTTTTAGAAAATAAGCATATTCAGCATTTGTGACTTCATACTTATCAATATAAAAGGAAGGGATTTCTTTTAGGTTGGAAGGTTTTGGTTCTAAATAATAAGGATTAAAACTATCACTAGAAGGATCCGTACCTTGGCCGTATAAAAAAAGACCTCTGGTAACAAGAACCATTTCCTTTCTATCTTTGGGATGAAAAACTGTTTTTCTCGGAGGGGTAAACCTTCCTTTAAAAAAGGCATCGGGTTCTGTAAAAAAATCTTCTTCGATATAACTGGAAATATAAGCATCCGTAGTGATTTCTTTCATTTTGGAATCTAAATCTGGTTTATAATCACCTACTAATACCACTTCGATGAATTGATTCTTTTGATTGATGTTTTTTTCTTCCCAGACCGTATCTCGAACCAAAAGAACCCCTTGTTTGAGATTCGTGAGTTTTTGATACACGGGAAATTCCTTTGTTTCTACAAATAAGGACTTAATTTCATTTAAAGAGAGTTTAGAGATTCGTTGGTTGCGATAAATGCGAACTTTGATCCAAAGTCTATTTTTATAAACACCGACAACTTCGCCTTTCCAGAGTTGGACTTTCTTTTTAGTCGATGCAAAGGGTGATTCTTCCGAAGTTTCCTCTTGCGAAACAAGGGGTGCCATGTTTATCCCCAAAACGAATAGAATCAATAGTAGTTTTTTCATACTGTCTTTTATCATCATCGGCGTATTTTGCAGAAACCTTTTGATTGAAATTTCCTGAGCTTGTATACAATCTGTGGGAAAGGGAAATGCCAGATTGATTGAGTTTCAATACAAACGAGAGAAGGAAAATATCCTCATTTCCCTCAAAACGGATTCTACCCAAATTGGTACCTTCCACAGAATCGCTACGATCATTTATGCTCTCAAAATGGACATCCTCTCAGGTGAACTCAGCACAGTCATAGAACAAGGTCGCGAATTTACAATCGATTCGTTTATTTTACAGGCAGATGGCGGGGACACAACCCAGGCCGCATTCAAACTAGGGATGATGATGGATTCCCTATTTTCCAAAAATACTAAGTTTGAAGAGATTTTGGAGAAATTGCAGATCCAAGAACCAGCCATAGCTACATTCTTTCGTGAAACTCCAGAATTTATATTTAGTGATCTTCCTGAAAGGAACGAAACTTGTTTGTATTTGGAAAGTAGTGCCGGGCGGGGTTTGTTGTATTATGTATCTCGCATTTTAATGCAAAACCAAATTAACATTCGTACTGCGACCATCGAAACGGACTTCGAAACAGGCCGGGCCAAAGATAGTTTTTATTTAACAGATGCATCGGGGAAGATGTTTGCTTCTTCTGACCTTGCGTACAAAATCAGAAGAGAAATTCTAGCCCCGATCCAATCGAACTCTCGTTAGAGATTAGTTTTTACAAAGAACTTTAAGAGAAGTAGCTTTGTCCACTTTTGGAGCTTTTCCGTTAGAAAAACGGTAAGCCAAACCTAACTTTTTGTCCACTTCTGTTTTGGTCCAATATTTCTCTTCGCTAGATTTGATCTCTTTTGGAGCCGTAGCTGCAAATTTTACGAGATCATCTTTGGAAGGAACCACTCCACCTACTGATTTACAATAAGCTGCAGCTTCTGTCCATTTTTTAGAAGCCACTTTGTCCACGAGAAATCCAGCAGTAGATTCTTCCGCAGGTGCAGGAGTTTCTTCTACTTTTTTCTCAGGTTCTGCAGCCACAGGTTTAGTTTGTGCATCAGCAGGAGCAGATGTTACAGCTACAGGAGCCTTTGTTTTGAAGTATTTCACGTATCCTAAATAACCGATCGCAAGCACTCCGGCGAGAACCAAAAATAGATACACTCCATTTCCGGATTCTTTTGATTGGGATGATCCTTCGGAATGAGATACCGGGGATTGAAGGGAAACTTGCGCGGACTCATCGTTTCTGAAAAGTGATGCACTTTCGTTTCTTGTAGATTGTTTCTTAACCGTATTTGTTTTCTTAGCCGCTTTTTTAACAGCCTTCTTCTTAGCGGCAGATGATGATTTTTTCGTTGCCATAATGATAATCCTTATTGCCGAGACAATTCTAATTATAGTTATCACATAAAAACAAAAAAAGCTGAAGAACTTCTTCTCAAATTTGTTTTTTTTTAAATTTTTTTTAAGTGTGTTTCCCTTTCTCCTACGAAATCGTGATCCTAGATGAAAGAAGTTCGTATTGGTCTATTGGGTGCCGGAGTTGTCGGCACTAGCTTACTCCAACTCTTGGATAAAAACCGAGAAAAAATCCAACGTCATTATGGAATCAACTTACAACTAACGACCATTGCCACCCGTAGCCCGGGAAAACTCCAAGGTAAAACGAACGTTCCAATAACAGAAGATGTATTATCTGTAACAAATCGTTCGGATATCGATATGATTGTTGAATTGATAGGCGGAACCGATACCGCATACAAGGCGGTTCGTGCAGCTTTAGAAAATGGGAAAACGGTCATCACAGCCAACAAGGCATTGTTATCCGAAAAAGGTCGGGAATTGTATCCAATCGCTGCAAAAACTGGTGCTGAACTTGGTTATGAGGCAGCAGTAGCCGGTTCCATCCCCATCATTCGTACGTTAAGAGATGGACTCTCTTCCTGCGAATTTGAAGTCATCTGTGGAATCCTGAACGGAACCACAAATTTTATTTTAACCAAAATGGAACAAGAAGCCTGGGACTATTCTACGGCTCTGAAAAAAGCACAAGACCTTGGATTTGCAGAGGCAGACCCAACCTTCGATGTGGAAGGAATTGATGCTGGCCATAAAATTGGTTTGCTTGCGAGTCTTGCCTTCCGCGAGTACGTTTCGTTCGCATCCCTTTCTGTAAAAGGAATTTCTGACCTACAATCTTTGGACATCCAATCCGCACTTTCTCTTGGATACCGAATCAAACTTTTAGGAATCTCTAAACGAAGTTTTGCGGGAGTTCTCACCAAAGTCCACCCGACTCTCGTTCCTCTCGACCATCCCTTGGCAAATGTGATGAATGAATCCAATGCAGTTTTTTATAAAACTAAAGAAGCAGATTCAGGAATGATCACAGGAAAGGGAGCTGGGGGAATGCCAACAGCAAGTGCGGTTCTCTCCGACATCATTTACTACGCATCCCGACTCGGAAGCAAAGATATCGCAAAAGAGAATAATCTATTTCCGGAGGCGAAAGCCTTTCCAGAGCCTGACAATTTGGTTCGTTATTACTTACGTTTTTCCACGGTGGACAAACCTGGGGTTCTTGCTGAAATTTCTCAGGTGCTTGGCCGTCATAATATTTCAATTGCATCCGTCCAACAGAAGGAGTCCACTTCGGAACCTGTGTCAGTGATTGTCGTCACACATGCAGCGACAGAAGGGGAATTTCAAAAATCTCTGCAGGAAATTGATACTATGTCGACCATCATCAAACAAAAAACTGTGGCCATCCGCCTATTGGAGAAACTGTAACTCGCTATGGCGGATTTGCAGTTTCCATCCCTGGATCTCAAAACAGAATTCATCGAAATCAAAGGGGAACGAGTTCTGGTTGTTTCCTTTGTGGGTCAAATTACCAATACCAACGCTTATGAAATCAACCGGAACATTTCCGTGATCTTTCGGGATTCCGTTTACAATATCATTTTGGAATTAACCAAGCTGGATTATATCAATAGCATTGGGGTGGCGACACTCATCGGTATCATCAAAACAGTAGAGAGCCATCACGGAAAAATTCTGATTGGGGGACTCAATCATTTTCTGGAAAACGTGATTCGGCTAATGGATTTACCGCGAAAGGTTCAGATTTTTAATACCAAACAAGAAGCCATTACAAACTGGGAACCGTAACCTGCGGACTCGGTTCCTTTTTTTTCCAAAGTTCTTCTTCGATTAAATCCAAAAGATGAGATAACCCCTCACGGGTCACAGCAGACACAAGGAGTGCTTCGTTTTTTTCGAAGGATGCTCTTGTTTCCTCATCCAACCCATCTGCTTTGTTAAAAACAACCATTCGCGGAATTTCATTCAATTGTAATGAATTGAGAATTGTGTCCACAGCTTCCATTTGTTCCGCATAATTAGAGTTTGTGGAATCGACCACATGGAGTAACAAATCCGCATCCCCTAATTCTTCAAGAGTTGCCTTAAAGGCTTGGGAAAGGTCTGGGGGAAGGTCATGAATAAAACCCACAGTGTCCGAAATGATGATTTCTCTTTCCTCTGGAAAACGAATCCTACGAGTTGTGGGATCCAAAGTCGCAAATAATTTGTCTTCTGCTATGACAGTCGAATTGGTGAGGGCATTGAGCAGTGTTGATTTTCCGGCATTCGTATAACCAACAATTCCCACAATGGGGATTTCGTTTCGAGAACGAGCCTTGCGGTTTAATTCCCTGCGACGTTTGAGGTCTCTTAGTTCATTTTCCAAACGAGTGATTTTTTCTTCCACACGTCTGTTTCCAATTTCCAACTTAGTTTCCCCAGGCCCTCTACCACCGATACCACCCGTTAGGCGACTCATATTGTCATCCAATTCCGAAAGTCGGTTTTTTAAATATTTGAGTTGGGCCAGTTCTACCTGGAGTTTTCCATCTCTTGATTTCGCATTTTTGGAAAAGATATCCAAAATCAGTTGGGTGCGATCGATGATTTTTAAATCACTCGCATCGGAGATTTTTTTGGCCTGTGAAGGTGTGAGTTCCAAATCAAAAATCAAATGTTCAATGTCTTTGTGAACTGATGTTAAAATGATTTCTTGTAATTTACCCTTCCCCACAACAGTTCGAGGATCGGGATCTCTTTTTTGGACATAGGTATCCACAACATGAATGCCAGCTGTACGACAAAGTTCTTTGAGTTCCGCCATGGAATGTTCCGGCGAACGTTTCATCTTCCTGACATCATACACACCGACAAGGAAGGCTCTGTTTTCTTTTTGTGATTCTTTGAGGTTGGAAGTTTTTTTTGTGAATTCGGATTCGAGTGCTTCCACTTGTTCCGAATATCCATACTTCAACTGGCCTGGGTATTGTTTGGGAGAAAGGATCCAAGGTTCCTTTGCATCGGGATCGGGATTGATAAAGGCAGAAAAAAAGAATTTGGGAATCCCATCGGTGCCCACACAAGCAGCGGTAATGGAATCAAATCGGTTGAGGACAAGATCCATCAAATCTTCTTGGTTTAACGGATGTTCTTTGAGGTGTGTGTGGAAGAGTCGAAGGCCACGAAGCCTAGAATGGGCCACACGATACCTGTCTAAATGGGGAATTTCGATGGAGTTGTCATTGCCAACAATCAAATGCGTGACATAACCTGTCCTCTCAATGAGGAGGCCGACTTGTCTGCGAATTTCGACTGAAATCTCACCAACAAGCCTTGCGAGATCCATAGATATGATAGAATCCTCCCGAAGACGCCTTTCGGAGAGAGATTTTAACTTTTTTAACTGGTTTGGCTTGAGACCAGCTAGATTGCCGCTAATTTTACTTATAGTACGTATCCGATATTCAAAGTATGGAAGTAGGCTATCAGATGTTTCAAAAGGGTCAAGACATAATTTGGAAGAGCAGTTTATGGGTGGTCCTTGTTCTGTTGATAGGTTGTTCTACCTCGAAGCCTTACCAATTAACAGACGTTTCACCTAAGTATAAAGAATACCAAGGATCGGATTTAGATCCAAACAAATCTAAGAACATTTTAGTTCCGGTGACAAACAACCGTAAGTATGATGATTTTATCCAAGAAGCACATAAAGCCATTACGCTTCTGGAATTTGGCGAAAATGTAGCCCTCCGTGCTGATAGCAAAAAAACCGTAGGAGAACCTGCGAACCAAGAAATGCAAGCGGCTGCGTATTTGGAAGAAGACCTACCTTCCATCGTCACCAAACTCCCTGGACTTCTCCAAACCAATCAGGATCTAATTGAAAGTACACCTAATGATTTTGATGGTCCAGCCATTGGTCGGGTGAGTTATGAGTTGGGTAATATTTTAGATTCTCTAAAACAATACAGTCCTAAAGCCATTGGAATCCAAAACGCTATTCGCAACATTCGTTCTGATTCTAACAACTACAGCCAAGGAAAAGATATCGCTGATGCAGATACCAAACCAGTTGAAGATCCGATCATTGCTCCAGAAGATGAAACAAAGAAAAAACCTGAGAAAATAATTCCTAAAAAAGAAACGAATGGTTCAAAGATTTCAATCAAACGTCTCAATCGCAAAACGAAAGTTACAGGAAAAGTTAAAGCAACAGAGCAAATCAATGAATTAGTAAAAAAGGAAGAGGAAGAAGTTCTTTCGGACGAAGAAAAAAAAGACAGAGAGTATACGGATCAAATTCGTGCCGGCCTTGTTCAAGTTTTCCAATGGGAATACTATCGGAAACCTAAAAACTTAGAAAGGATTCTTTCCACTCATCCCATTCCGCGTGTCCGTTCCGCCGCTGCACTTGCCCTAGGTCGATTGAAAGCCGGCCGTGTCAGTTTACAAAATGCCATCGATAAAGATGGATACCAGGTAAGGCCTGCCGCTTACAAAGCCCTGTCTGATCTTGGAGACAAACGTTCCATTTCTTATTTTATTGCCGGAACCAAAGCGGAAGATCCAGAAGTGATTGCTGTGAGTTACGAAGGTCTTGGTAAAACCAGAGATCCTGCAGGAAGGGAAATGATTCTCACAACTGGTTTATCTTCCGAATATGTTGTAATTGTTTCGGGCGCACTCCGTGGACTCGCCTATCATAAATTAGATGCAGATGTGGAAGTGTTTGATAAATTTCTTAAGTCAAATGACCAGGAAATCAAAGAAGCCGCATTGGAGGCACTCGCCATTCATGGAAGTCGGGAAAGCCTACGCATTTTAGAAAAGTTTGTGAGCGAAGAACCGAATATGGCTCTTATGACCATTGATGAAATCAGCAAAAATCCATCTCTCTCTGCTACATTTGCTCTCATCCGATTGAATGAATCCCAAACCGATGAAAAATTAAACAAACGAATTGGGGAATCTTTACTTCGTCGTAAAGCTTTTGGAAAGTATGCCATCATTCTCATTGAAGATGATTATCTCCGAGCCGAACCAAATGAACGTTCAAGACCTGTATCTTATATTAAAAACAAAGAGATTGGTCTCATCCTTTCCGAAACTAAAAAGGAATTTGCAGTCCGGATTGGAGAAGATATCTTAACGGACAAATACATCCAAGTAAAAATGGAATCCACACTGCCAGGGGCACGTGATGCTTTTGTTACAGGTTGGGTGTTTTATCCAAAACTAGACATCATCGAAGTGAAAAAATTGGGAACCGACGGAAACACAGGTAAATATTCCAATTTGAAAAAAGGAAAACACAACAATCTCTTCAATCCAATCGAAGAAATCAAAGTTCCTAAAAAGGACTAACTTTTCCTTTTGAGAGGGCGGTGGGAACCCATTCCACCGTTCCTTGTTTGAGTGGGACTTTCGGAATCATCCAGTGAAGTCCACAAAACCAAGGTAAAAACAAAGAAGAAAAAGGCATCACACCAAATACATCAAATCCAGTAGAAGCAATCACAAGAACACCCTTGTAACCAGATTTGTAAATCTGACGCATCATCCAAAGCCCTGAGGTTTGGGTTTCCATAGTCACATCAGAAACAATCATATCATAATTTGGATTTTTAGAAAAAAGGACAAACCCTTCTTTTGCATCCACGGCCCTGTCAGAGGGAATATTTTTAGAGTCAAAGTATGATTTCAAATTATTCGCATAACGATCATTATCATCAACGATTAAAACTCTTTTCATATTTGGATCTCCGTTTCCGCAAATTGACTTTCGTATAATTTTTTATAAATTCCATTTTGGGCGAGAAGGGAATCGTGATCCCCTTGTTCTTTGATCTCCCCTTCTTCAATCACCACAATATTTTTCACACGACGCACTGTGGAAAGGCGGTGGGCAATGATAAAGGTGGTTCTGTTTTTAAAAAGACGTTCCAAAGCACGACTGACCAACCTTTCGGATTCTGCATCCAAGGCACTCGTTGCTTCATCTAAAATCATAATTTCCGCATTTCGCAACAAGGCGCGGGCGATGACCAGACGTTGCCTTTGGCCTCCACTTAAGTCAAGCCCTCGAACGCCAATGACGGTATCGTATCCGTTTTCCATATTGGTGATGAAATCGTGAGCATTGGCGAGTCGCGCTGCCCGAACCACTTCTTTACGAGTGGCAGCCCCAGTCCCATAAGCGATGTTATCTGCTATGGTTCCGTGAAATAGGAAAATTTCCTGAGTGACAATTCCAATTTTTTTACGAAGGGATTTGAGAGAATAGTTACGTATGTCAATTCCATCGATACGAATTTTTCCAGCAGTAGGATCAAAGAATCTAGGAATTAAATCCATCATTGTGGACTTACCAGAACCACTGGTTCCCACGAAGGCATAAGTCTCACCCAGTTTGATATCTAAGTTGATTCCTTTTAAAACTTCTTGGTTGGTTCCTGGATAAGAAAAGTGAATGTCATCAAACTGAATACCCTTCTCTATTTTTTCGAGAATGATTTCATCTCCATGTTCCACCACTTCAGAATCACGATCGATGATTTCAAAAATTCGTTTCCCAGCAGAATTGGCTTGGGTGATTTTTCCCACCATCTGTGAAAGTTGGGTGAGAGGACGAAGTAAAAATAACAAGGTAAGGAGGAAGGCCATAAACTCCCCTTGTGTGAACTTACCTGAATAAATGAATTTGGCACCCATCGCAAAGTATCCTAGAACCACAATGGAAGAGGTTAACTCCACAAGACTTGGTGCCATTTGTAAGTAAAACTGTCCTTTGAAAGTGCGCCGATACACTCTAAAGTTGATATGATCAAATTTTTTAAGGTCTTGGTTTTCCTGACGAAAGGTTCGGATCACCTTAATTCCAGAAATGAATTCTTGGATATGGCTGTTTAAATCTGCGAGTTTTTCTTGGAACCTTGCGGTAGAAGAAGAAATTTTTCGTGTAAACAAAGTTACAGGCATAATCACCACGGGAATCGTGAGACAAGCAAGGAGTAATAATTCCGAATTCAAATAAATCAAAATCATTAAGTGAGTTAAAACATAAAAGAAGTTAATCACCGCATCACGAAGGTTACTCGAAATGACGGCCGCAACAATCTCAGCATCGTTGATGACCCGGCTCATAATGAGCCCTGTTTTTTCTTTGTAAAAATATGTGAGAGGTAACCTTTGGACTTTCTGGAATAACTCTTGGCGAATGTCCCTCACTGCTTTATATCCAGCAGTAGCAATACAAAAAACAGACAAAAGATAAGTGCCTAGTTTTAAAAGGTAAAGTGGAAATACCGCGATACAAACCGCCCAAACCACTTCTTTTGGTTCCATATCCGCAGTGAATTCATTGATTTGGAGTTTTGCAGATATGATGAGACGTTTGAGTCGTTCCAGTCCGTCCAAACTATCTTCACCGAGTAGTACTTCTTGAACTAGAATTGTTTTTTCAGGCAGCGTTAAATCTAAATGAAAACGATTGTTTTTGTCTCCACCTAACGAATCAAAAAGGGGGATTAACGCTGTAAGGGAAATACCATTCAAAACAGCTGTCAATAGTGCAAAGACGAGCCCCAAAACAAATCGTTCTCGGTAGTGCACAGAATAGGACAATAGTCTTAAAAAATATTTCATTTGATGACTTCCTCATAGAAGTTACGAAGTAAGGTTTCCCCATGTTCGGTGAGGATGGATTCGGGATGGAACTGAACCCCAAAGACCTTATTCCATTTTCTGTGACGAATTCCCATTATGACTCCATCTTTGGTTTCGGCTGTCACTTCCAATTCACTGGGTAAAGAAACTTTCGAAACCGCCCAGGAATGATAACGATTCGCCAAAAACCCATTGGGAATGTTTTTAAAGAGACCTTTGCCATCGTGTTGGATCTCTGACGGCCGTCCATGGAATATGTCTCTCGTTTGTTCGAGCCTCGCACCCGCCACCTCTGCAATGGCCTGATGTCCGAGACAAATTCCAAGAACTGGCAATGACTCATAAACTGAATGTAAATGCGGTAGAAGTTTTCCTGAAGTTTTCGGAAGGCCGGGTCCTGGAGATAAAACCACCGCTTTGTAATTTTTATACAAATCTACCGGCATATCTTCATCATGACGCATTACTGTTGTCGGCGTGATTTGGTTCAGGTATTGGTACAGAATATAGGTGAATGAGTCGTAGTTGTCGATGAGAAGGAACATACTAGGAGAGGACAAGTGGAGTTGTCAAAGAATCCACCTGCCCTAATTCCAATCTTTACGCGTTAGGAGTTTCGATCCCAACACCATCATTAAGAAATTTGGAAATGATCACACGTTGGATTTGTGAAGTTCCTTCGTAGATTTGGAAGATTTTTGCATCACGCATTAATTTTTCTACAGGGTATTCTTCGTTGAATCCGTAACCACCAAAGATTTGCACTGCATCTGTTGTGACGCGCATTGCCATATCAGCACAGAATACTTTTGCAATGGATGCTTGGTATGTGTTTCTAAATCCGTTATCGATAAGCCAAGCTGATTGCCAGCAAAGAAGTCTTCCTGCTTCGATATCACGAGCCATCTCAGCAATGATAAAACTCACACCTTGGTTCACAGAAATTGGTTTTCCGAACGCATTACGAGTGTTTGCATAACGAATGGAGTGATCAAGGGCCGCACGAGCCACACCAACAGCCCCAATCGCAACAGCAGGACGAGTTTTATCAAAAGCACCCATGGCAATTTTGAACCCCTCACCCTCTTTTCCGATCATGTTTTCTTTAGGAACTTTTACGTCTTCAAAGGTAACACCACGAGTGTCGGAACAACGTTGTCCCATATTTTTTTCTTTTTTACCGATGATAATTCCTGGAGTTTTTGCATCTACGATGAATCCAGTCATACCTTTGTGGCCAGCATTTGGATCTGTTTTTGCTAAAACAAAAAACCAGTCCGCATGACCTGCGTTAGTGATCCACATTTTGGATCCATTCACAATGTATTCGTCACCTACTCTTTTTGCTGTGGTTCGAATTCCAGCCACATCGGAACCAGCACCAGGTTCGGTTACCGCATAAGCAGCCAATGTAAAATTTTCAGTCATTGGTTGGATGAATTTTTTCATTACAAAATCATCAGCACCAAGTAAAACAGGCGCTAATGCAAGGTTATTTGCGAGGATGGCCGTTGCCATTCCCGAACAACCGTAAAATAACTCTTCAGAGGCAATGAGTTCGTCCAAAACACCGAGGCCAGCACCACCGTATTCAGCGGGGATGTGCATATTCATAAGGCCTACGTCAAAAGCTTTCTTTAAAATTTCTTTGGGATATTCACCTGTGTGGTCATGGTGTTCCGCCTTCGGAATCATTTCATTTTTGGCGAAATCTCTTGCTAAATCGCGGAGGGCTTTTTGTTCATCGGTGATGGAAAAATCGATCATGGGGTGCCTTATAGATGTTTTTTTACAGTACTTTGGAATTTTCTCTCTGAGTCAAGAAACTAGGGCGACTTAAATCTGTTGAAAAATCTTTTGAATCCAAAATCCTAGCCTTGGGAGAAAACAATGTCAGGACACTCGAAATGGGCGACGATTCGAAGAAAAAAAGGAGCCATTGACGCGAAAAGGGGCGCCATCTTTACAAGGATTGCCAAAGAAATTTCCGTAGCTGCCAAAGATGGTGGTGGAGACCAAGAAGGAAATCCAAGACTTCGCCTTGCTGTCACAAAAGCGAAAGCTGCCAACATGCCAAAAGACAATATCGAACGGGCCATCAAAAAGGGAACGGGCGGTTTGGAAGGTATGGTGTATGAAGAGTGTCTGTACGAATGTTACGCACTTGGTGGCGTTGCGATTATGGTGGATGTCCTCACTGATAAAAAATCACGTACTACTCCCGAAATTAAAAGCATTCTAACTAAACTGGGTGGTTCACTCGCCAACGCCGGTGCAGTCTCTCGCCTTTTTGAACGCAAAGGCCAAATCACACTCAAGGCAGACCAAATTTCCGAAGAAGCATTGTTTGATTTAGCACTCGGTGCCGGTGCCGAAGACATCCAAGTGAACGATGGGATGTATACGGTGATCACGGCTCCCGCTGAATACGAAGCGGTTCAATCGGCTCTTTCTACAAAAGGACTGAATATGGAAGAATCCGAAATCAAATACATTCCCATGACGACTGTGGAAGTGAACGACAAAGAAACTGCAGAAAAAGTGATGAAGTTAATTGAAAACTTAGAAGCCAACGACGATGTCCAAGGTGTGAGTTCCAACTTTGAGTTAGGCGACGGAGTGGAATTGGATTAAAAATTTTTATCCATAAACAGGGGCGATTTATGTCGCCCTGTCTGAATTTATCTTGGTAGGATTCTCTGGGTAGAAACTCACCACAGAGAATCTCTTCAGTTCCAGATTTATCTTTTTTTGATCAGACCTGCAATGAAGATAAGTAGAATGGCACCGATCACAGCCACAATGAGTTCCGCAATGAGGCCGTAAGAACGAAAACCTAAAAGCCCGAATACAACCCCTCCCAAAAACGAACCCACGACTCCGATCACCAAATTGGCAATGAGGCCAAACCCTTTCCCACGCAAAATACGACCGGCAAGCCAACCTGCCGCAAGACCAATCAGTAAAAACCAAATAAAACTAAACATAAGTTACTATCCTTGTTGCCTTTTCTTTTGAATTCTCATAAATTTACAAGAAGTCGTTAGAGAATCAATTCATATACGAAGGCTACATTTGAAAAATCAACTATTCACTGGTCCCTATTATTTTGGTATGAAGGACTTGGATGTGTTCAAAAAACATTTTATCCAAGAAAACCAAGGGAAACCACTTTTCCTCATTCGTTTCGAAAACATTTCCGGCATTGAACTCACTGAATTTTTGGATCTGCTCCGAACCGAGTTTTATTCCTGTTTGGATTTAGAAGACATTTGTTTCGGATTTCATTATTTAGAAAAACAAGATATACTACTTATGGGTATTTCTCCCCTTTTTGAGTGGGACATTGAAAAGTTTCCCAATATCGAAAATTCGGTGGGGAAATTCCAACAACAATGTTTACAAAATAAAATTGTATCCTTTCATTTTGGAGTCTCAAGAACCCAATCTAATTTTATCTCCGATAGCGATGAAATTTATAAAGAATTGTATAAATCTTCCGAAAAAAATCTAAACGACAATTTAGTTCGTTGGAGTTGGACATACTACAATAAAGCAAATACTTACATCTCTGGATCTGTTCATGAAGCTATGATCCAACCCACTGTGATCTTCAACCCAAAAGATAAAACTTATTCGGTAAAAGGTGGTGAGGTGTTTCTCGGTGGCGGGGCATACGTAGGTTACAAAGATTTAATCAATGACATTCCTTCTGACCAGGATTTAAACCGAATAGAACTTTTGATTTTAGAAAAGTTGATCATTGCTTGTGAAGGGGCACCTGGATTATTAAAATTCAATATTTCACCTCAGTCCTTGATTGATACATTTTCTCATATCGATCGAGTGGATCGGTTACAGCGACTCATTCAAAATAAAGATTTAATTCCTGAAAACATAAGATTTGAACTCGTGGAAAAACCTTATGATGATTCCCATTTTCCACTAAAAGATGTTTGCCATGCCTTTTATTCTCATGGAATGAGTTTTGCTGCTGATGACTTTGGAGTTAAAAGTCAATCTCACCAAATTGTTTTGGATCTTGGGATTATGATTAAAGAATTCAAATTAGATCCTATTAGTTTTAAGTTCAAAATTGAAGAAGACCAAATTAAATTTTTGGACAACTTAGCATTTATTGATTATTGCAAACGCCTCGCTGATAACAGAGAAGCAGTAATCACTGCCGAAGCTGTTGAGGATTATGATACTTTACGATTCCTTATGGAACACCAAATTTATCAATTCCAAGCAAATATTCTTTTTGGAAAAATGACAGTATCAGATTATAAAAGAGATTTTGATCTTCTCCATTCCATTCATGAAGATGTTGTGAAAGAAGTATTGACAGATAAAATTTTGTCAGAAAAACAAAAGAAAGTTGGGAATTTGTTTCGAGTTGCATCAGAGGCGGGTTTAATTTAAAATTTTATGCATTTTATCATGGCGATAGAAAACGATCTAAATTCCGCACAGGACTTAGAAAATATCTTCCTTGGTTTACGCCAACGAGTTGTCATAACGAAATTTTCGCAAACTGTTCAAGAATATGTAAAATCCTCTAACCCAGATATCATTCTGATGGGATTAACTTTTAAGGACAAAAAAGAATTAGAATTTGTTTTGGAACTAAGACGGGATGTCATCACACACAACATCCCTATCTTGGCAATGATTCCGAAAGAAGATACTAACTTTATCGCAAATCAAAAAGCCCTTGGTTTTACAGATTATATGGTGAAACCTTTAGCCAAACAACCACTCCTCGATCGAATTCATTCCCATATTGAAGAATATAAATTTAGCGAATCTTCAAAAACTAGGGACAATATGTCTTTTATCGTTGTGGATCGAGGACATGGGCGTGTGTTGTTCCAATGCCGCGCCAATCTCAAACGATATGTTTTTCCTGAATTCAAAAAAATATTCACTCCTAACTTTTTAAAATCCATTCTAGCAGAACGTATTTGTTTTGATGTTCGTGTGGTTCCGGAACTCGGCAAAGAAGAAGTAGAAGTTTTCGAACGAGTGATGAAACTTTTCTCAGGTCATGAAAAGGTTGTATTTATTGCAGGCCGCCATATGGGAGCTTTCATTGAACACGCATCAGATGATGAAAAAATGTTAGTATTCATGGCTCCGAACGAATTCGATGAATACGTTAAAATGGAAGAACAGAAAGTAGAAGAACAACGTAAGAAAGAGAAAAAAGAAAAGTTTGCAAAAGATAGTGCAAAGGAAAACGCACAAACTCCTCCGACTTCCTTAGGAGATGTAAAAATAGAAATTCCAATGGGAGGCGCGGCCCTTCCAATAACACCGGAAAATCCAACCGTTCCCGAAACACCCGCAGAAACGCCACCTAATTCTGATTCTACGAACAATCCGCCACAATCATAAATTTTAAAACCATAAAACAAAAGAAGTAAACAATGAATTACAAACGCGAAGTCATCGACATCCCCAACGGTAAAGGCGAAATCATTCGCTTTCAAATGAATGATCAGAACTCACTGACAGGACAGAACATGAGAGATCTCGGTGAGATCTTAAATGAAATCAAAGCCGACAATTCTAAACGAGGTGTTATCTTAACCACAGACAATCCTAAGTTTTTTTGTAATGGCCTAGATGCCGAAAATTTACTTTCCACAAGTCGTGACAAACTCATCGATGAAGTTGGTGGAATTGTGATCCTTTTTGGTGAACTGGTTAAGTTTGATAAACCTTTAATCACTGAAGTCACTGGTCATGCTATGGGTGGTGGTGCAGTGATCACTGTGGCATCCGATTTTAAATATATGCTCGATGGAAAAGGAAGGATTGGATTTACAGAAGTGAATGTTGGCCTTCCACTCCCTGGAAGTTTTATTGATCGCATTCGTATGTGTGTGGATCCAAGATACTGGGCAGAAGTTTGTTTGGAAGGATCCACTTACAAAGGAGCAGAAGCTAAAAAAATTGGACTGATTGATGAAATCGCTCCTACGCCAGAAGACATAAGAAAGATCGCTCTAAAAAAATTAGAAACACTTTCTAAGGTTCCGTCTGCAGCCTATCGTTCCACAAAGAATACTTTAAATGGTGCCCTCCTTGCAAATTTAGAACAATATAAGAAGGATACGATCAAATCCTTTGAACAACCAGGTGTTGTTGACAATCTACTCGAAGCAATGACAGCTCTTAAGGAAAAACGTAGACCCGTTTTTAAATAAAAAAAATAGAAAGGCCCGAGGGGAAAATTACAACAGCCCCTCGATTCTTATAAGTCTTTTCACCATAAGCGCCGAAAATAATAGTGAAATCAGATGTTGCGCGCATTCGTATTAGTACTTATACTCTCTCTTTACCCACTTTCTGCAATATCTGTATCTGATTACCCGCCAGGTTTTGTTTTAAAAAATCCTTATCTCTGGCCAGTCAAAGGATATGACTCCATCACCGGTGCTTTCGGTGAATTTAGAACCGGCCATTTTCATATGGGCCAAGATTTTTCTACCGGTGGAAAAATTGGGATTCCCATCATTGCTGTAGCAAAAGGAAAAGTGACTCGAGTCCAAAGACGATGGACTAGCATTGGTTATGCGTTATTTCTCCAACATGATGATGGAATGACATCTCGTTATGGTCATTTACATAAATTTTCTCAAAAAATCATCAAACAGATTTTAAAATCGAAACAAGCAAAACGTTATAAAGATAGAACCGATTTTGATATTGCCCTTCCGGAAGCAGTCGAAGTAGATGCAGGAGAAACCATTGCTTTCTCTGGTGATACAGGTGTTGGACCCCCTCACCTTCATTTTGAACTTTTTAAAGATAACGTATATTATAACCCCATGCATTATGGTTTGGGATACAATGTGGCAGAACCAATTGTATTTAATACCATTCGTATCACTCCACAAACACCACGAACCTTTATCAACGGCCGAAATGAAACAATAGAAATTCCTTTTTATGAAACTAGTGGAAATCGATTTGAATTGTCTGAGTCACCAACTTTATTCATCCAAGGAAAAGTAGGAATTCAAATTGCCTTGCATCAAAAATCAAATAACAATCGTCTAGGAATATTCACCTTAGATATGTTAATTGGTGAACATGTCCTACAAGGATTCCAACTTTCAAAAATCTTAAAAGAACATACACGAAAAAATGTTTTGTTGTATGACAGCTCTGTTAGTAAACCCAATGGAAATCCTTTTTCATACTACTTACACACGCGCGATGGCAATGATCTTCTCGGAATGAGAAGTAATGGTCGAGAACAGGGCCTACTCGATAGCGAACAAATGCGGATGGGAGAACCTAAAGAAATCACCATTCGTGCGACAGGGATGGGCGGGCAGATGTCCTTTGCATCCTTTTATATCCTTAAAGACCAAGGTGATTACAGCCACATTGTTACCAAAGAATGGAAGTACAATGTGTACTATGACCGTTATACAACATTCAAATCCAAAGATACAAAAGTAGAATTGTTTTTCCCAGTGAATGCTGTATATTCGAAGGCATTCTTTGATATCGAAGCCCAAGAACAAATTCAAATTAATACAAAGGGACTCAATCAACTCTCCAGCGTATATAAAATCGGCCCTGATTTTAAAGATTTTAATTTAGGTTACGATCTATATGTAAAGGTTCCCAAAACCAAAGATATCAATTCAGCGGACTTATATGAAGTATTGGCAGATGGGAATGTAAAAAAAATCAATGGATCTTCCTTTAGTTCCTGGGGTCAGTTTTTTAAAGTAAGGCTACGTAAAACAGGACTCTTTGTTGTTTTATCTGACCAAACTCCTCCGACCATTTACCTACATGACTTGATGAACAAAACAGTTTATCCTAGAGAAGACTTTGCTTTGTATTTGAAAGCTGTGGATGTAGGATCGGGAATTATGCCGGACGGCTTTGATATCACAGTCGATGGAATTCCAGGGAAGGCCGAATTTTTTCCCAAAGATGGACGTTTAGAAATCTTTGAACCGGAAATTCTATACGAACCAGGAAAACATACAGTGCTTGCGAGCGTCAGAGATTTTGCAGGAAATTGGAGTTCTACAGTTCGTTATGATTACGAAATCCAAACTCCTCCCATTCCTGAAGAAAAGAAAAAGCCGACCGCAGAACCACTTGTGATTGAAACAACGAAAGAGAAAAAAGCAGTAAAAGAAACAAAAACCAAACAATCTTCGCCTAAGGTGCAAAAGGCGGTGAAACCAATTACTATCGCACCCAAGGCAAAGGATAAAAAATCTACATCCCGATAGCAGCACCACCGTCTACACGGAGGAAAGTTCCAGTGATGTAAGACGCATCATTACTTAAGAAAAATTTAACAGCAGAAGCAATCTCTTCTTGTTTTCCTGGACGTTTGAGTGGAATCACAGAAGGATCAGTCAACTTGTCTTGCACTTCTTTAGAAAGTGTTCCAGTCATTTCTGTTTGAACGTATCCTGGGCAAACTGCATTTACGAGTACGTTTCTTCCAGAAAATTCACGAGCAGAAACTTTCGTTAACGCAATCACTCCGGCTTTAGAAGTGGAGTAGTTTGCTTGGCCTGGTTGCCCAGTGAGTCCAGAAACTGAGGAAATGTTTACGATCCGACCAGAGTCAGATTTAAGAATCAGTTTACTTGCGGATTTCGTCATAAGGAAAACTCCCTTACAGTTTACATCCATAACAAAGTCATATTCTTGTTCCGACATACGAATGAGAAGATTGTCTTTTAAAACACCTGCGTTATTAACGAGAAAATCTAATTTTCCAAAAGCCTCTTTTGTTTTGCTGATGGCAGCGTCGCAATCTTCTGGTTTTGTTACGTTACAAGCAACTCCAATTGCTTTCACACCAAATTTAGCTTCAACTTCTCTTGCAGCTTCTTCAATTTTTTCCTGATTCAAATCAACAAGCACCAAACTTGCACCATGCGATGCGATTCGGTTTGCGATTGCTCTTCCCAAACCAATGGGAGAGGCAGCTCCCGTTACCAGTGCTACTTTTCCTTCGAATTCTTTGGACATATGCCCCCCTAGGATTTATTACTAGATTCTAAACTTGAATTTCGAACATCGTTCGGCAATCGTAAAATTCCCAGTTGAAACAGAAGTTTCTAATGAAAGACTGCCCTTATGATCGATCGTTATAGCCACCCAGAGATTTCCGCCATCTGGGAATTAGAGAACAAATTTAAGATTTGGACAGATATTGAAATTTATGCCTGCGAAGCCCGTGCCAACCGCGGAGAAGTTCCCAAAGAAGACCTGGAAACCATCAAACAAAAGGCAAAATTCAACGTAGAGGAAATTCTAGAAATAGAATCCAAAGTCCACCATGATGTCATCGCCTATTTGACAAACTTGAACTCTTATATAGGACCAGCAGGCCGACATGTTCACTTTGGACTCACTTCCAGTGACGTTGGTGACACAGCACTTTGTGTACAAATGGTGCAAGCAATGGACCTTCTCATCCAAAGAACCGAAACCCTTTTACAAACAACGAAAGAAAAAGCAAAAGAGTACAAAGACCTTCCTTGTATCGGACGTTCTCATGGTATCCATGCAGAACCAATGACACTTGGTCTTAAATTTGCTCTCTTCTTTGCTGAGATGACTCGCAACTTAGAACGGATGAAAGATGCTAGGGCTCAAGTGGCCGTAGGGAAATTGTCCGGAGCTGTCGGAACTTATTCCAATATTGATTTAGAAATTGAAGAATATGTTTTAACCAAACTTGGATTAACCGTTGATCCGATTGCGACACAAGTCATTTCTCGTGACCGTCATGCTTTCTATATGTCAGTACTCGGTGTAGTTGCTGCGAGTTTAGATCGTATGGCAACGGAGATCCGACTCTTACAAAAAACAGAAGGCCGTGAAGTAGAAGAACCTTTTGCCAAAGGCCAAAAAGGATCTTCGGCTATGCCTCACAAACGAAATCCAGTCGTTTGCGAAAGAATATCTGGAATCTCTAGAGTCATTCGTTCTAACGTAAACGTGGGATTACAAAACGTGGGACTTTGGCATGAACGAGATATTTCTCATTCTTCTGCCGAAAGAATCGTACTTCCCGATTCTACCATTGCACTCGATTACATTTTGGAAAAAATGAATTTTGTCCTAAAAGGACTTCATGTGTATCCTGATGCCACCGAACGTACATTAAATGTAACACGTGGGCTCATCTTTTCACAAAAAGTTCTGTTGTGGTTGATTGAAAAAGGCGGAATCACTCGTGAAGATGCCTACTTAATCGTTCAAGAAAATGCAATGGCAGTTTGGGCAGACCAATCCAAAAATCTTCGTGACCTTTTAAAACAAGATCCAAGATGTTCTGCCATCCTCAAAGAAAGTGATTTGAATGAAATTTTCCAAATCAAACCTTATTTGGAAAGGATCCCTCTCATTTTCAAACGATTGGGGATTATTGATTGATTCCGATTGTGTCAGTGAAAATGGAATTTCCAAAGTAAATGGAAACCTGATTCAAACTAGAAAGGATATAATCTCATGGCCGAAAAACAAAGTGTGATTCAAAGACTAGTCGGTAAGGGATTATATCCTTCGCAAATGGCAGAACGTTCACTGCCAACTTTATCAAAATCTAAATCAAAGATTTTCTTCTAACCATTGGATTAAATCTTTTAACATCTCACGATTGATGCTATGACCTTCTGGGTATTCCCTGTAATGAGGCCGAATGCCTATTGATTCCAAATATTGTTTTACCGAACGGGCATATTCAACAGATAAAACTCGATCATTGTTTCCATGAGAGATAAAAATCTTTTTTTTCAAAAGATCATCTGTGATTTTCACAATCTCCTTATTTTCTTCTAACAACCTTCCACTCAAAGCAATAATACCTTTGATTCTCTCTGGATAAAGTAATCCAACAGAATAAGACATGATGGCTCCTTGACTAAAACCACCAATCCAAACATTGGATTCATCAAATTGGTAATTCAATTTGAGATAATCCAGAAATTCTAACAAAAGCCTTCTACTTTCTTTTTCCTGTTCTAAATTGATCTTTGGTTGGCCAGTTGTGAATAAAACTTCATACCAAGCGTAACTATCTGGTGCCAAAGTCAAAGGACCTCTGGCGGAAACTACAAGAAAGGATTCTGGTAAATAATTGGCTAATGAAAACAAATCTTCTTCATTACTTCCAACTCCATGTAACAATACCAATAGAGGTGGATTTTCTATGGAAACTTTTGGTTTGCGGATTAAATATTCTAGTGGTTTCTCCATTTCTTTATTATCCTTAATGACTCGGTTCCAATCTTACAGAAGTCATCGTCAAAGCACCTGCCACAGGTTTGTCGTTAAAAAAAGAAATAGAATCTGAATCCAGTTTTGTCCCCAAAGTATAAAGTAACGGCAAATAGTGTTCTGCTGTGGGAATGGCCCATTCAAATTCTTTTCCGTGATTTCTAATTTGAATTAAGGACTCGTTGTCTCCAGCCAGGATCCAATTTTTTACCTTTTGGTTTACATCCAATGCCCAATCAAATCCATATACTTCGTTCAATCTGTCCCAAGCCACCATACGCAAGTTATGTACAATATTCCCACTGGCAAGAATGAGAACTCCTTGGTTTCGAAGAGTGGACAATTCTTTGGCCAATTGGAAATGAGCTTCCGGCGAAATTTTATAATCCATGCTTAGTTGCACAACGGGAATGTCTGCATTTGGATAAATATGTTTGATGACACTCCAGGCACCATGATCCAATCCCCATTCATAATCTAATTTTACATTTTGAGATATGACAACGGACTGAATGAGTTTCGCAAGTTCCGGACTACCCGGAGCCGGGTATTGCACATCAAATAAGGCTTTGGGGAACCCACCAAAGTCATGTATGGTGGGAGGATTTTCCATAGCGGTTACAAACGTTCCATCCGTCACCCAGTGTGCGGAAATACAAAGAATGGCTTTCGGTTTGGGAATCGTTTTACTCAGATTTCGTAATCCTTCCACAAATTCATTTTCCTCAATCGCATTCATTGGGCTTCCATGCCCCAGAAAAAGGGAAGGAAGTGTGGTGGAATTTTGGAAAAAAGCCGAATTTTCTTTAGTTTCTGCTGAGCTCATCTGGTTTCCGGAATTTTTTAGATTCCGACTCCTCTATTTAGATAGTTTAATATTAAATCATTTATTGTCAATCTAATATACAGTTGGAAAACGGAAAATTGCTCCGGTTATTATGAACAGTCTTTATGGTTATGAAAGCAATTAAATGAAATTTAGGATTTTGATTTTTAGTTGATTTCTTATTTTTTGGATCTCGATATACTTTCTTTTAAAATGAAAAAAATCATCATTCTCTCACTTAAAATATTTTTTGCCTACATACTTATATCCTGCAGTTATATCATCTCTACTGGTCTTGTAGAAGAGGAAAACTTAAGTTCAAATACCGCTCTAGTACTTGGTAATAAAGTGGAGTTAGACGGAACACCTTCGAATCGATTACAAGCAAGATTGGATAGAGCAGCCATACTTTACAAAGATGGTTTGATTCAGAAAATTATTGTCTCCGGTGGGATTGGAAAAGAAGGATTTGATGAAGCAAAAGTCATGAAAAACTATTTAATCAAACAAGGAATTAATGCGGATCAAATCATTGAAGATAATATAGGTTACACTACAGAAAAATCTGCCAACAATCTAAAGGATATCTTAGAATCCAATACTGCAGAACCAATTCTGATTATCTCGCAGTATTACCACCTTCCTCGATCCAAATATCTAGTAAAAAAAGCTGGATTCCAAAATGTCAAAACTTCCTATGCTAGGTATTTTGAAATCCGAGATTTCTATTCTATCTTCAGAGAAACCATCGCCTTACCTTATGTAATCATTCTTAATCGATAAATTTTATGAATCAAGAAACAAATATAAACTTAATCGATACCCAATTAAAGGCTTATAACAATAAAGATATTGATTCATTTCTCAAATGTTGGGACAAAAATGCAAAAATATATCTCCATCCGAGGACTTTAATTGCAGATGGGATTGACCAAATTAAGGAAAGACATATAATTCGTTTCCAGGAGCCAGATCTTTTTGCAAAATTGATTTCTAGACAAGTGTTTGGTGGTAAAATTGTTGATCATGAATTAGTTACTAGAAACTTTCCAGAAGGAAAAGCAAATATAGATGTATTAGCAATTTACGAAATAGAAAAACAACTAATTGTTAATGCTTGGTTTTTAATTGGTGAACCGAAATTTTAGCGTAAAAATTTTTTGATCCAAAAGATAGGTAAATAAAAATGTTAATCTCCTTAAAAAGGAACATAATTTTTTTAGCTAATTTCAAATTTATATTTCCCTTTGTTTTCTTCATTCACTGTCACCATTTATACAATGGCCCTGATTACATCGAAGGATCAGAAGCAAACCAAAGAATCACCAGTCCCATTATATCGAAATTGCACAGTTGTAGTTTGTTAACTCACTCATATAATAGGAATGATACAAACCCTGATCCAATGCGGAGAACTCTTTCTATAGAAACTACAAATTCTTTCTTTCTGATTTTGCATTTATTCACTCGTTTTGAAGTTTTTAATCCATACTCCTACTACAAAACTAAAGATATCGATAGGTGTTCCAAAGATATTGAGTTTTATTCCTGTGACCATTTTAGCCCAAGATGGTCAAACGATGCCAATTTTGGTTTCTTCATTGCAACTATTGTATGTAATGATGTAAAAACATACGAGCCACCGCTCCAAAGAATTTTTCCAAGTTCAGACGAAGAAGAAAGTGAAGAAGAATAGTATAAAAGGAGAAAATCATGGCAGCACCAAAGAAGAAAAAATCAAGTGGAACCAAAACAAAAGCAAATCTAAAAAAGTTAGATTATCGCTCCAATCCAACTCATAGTATTACACCCTTTCTTATGTTTAATGCAAACATTGAAGAGGTGGCAAAGTTCTATGCATCGGTTTTTAAAAAATCCAAAATCATCACTGCCAACCCAATGCAAGGTGAGTTCATTTTAAACGGGCAAAAGTTTACAGCTTACAATGGTGGGCCTGAATTTAAATTCACTTGGGGAGTTTCCTTTATGATCAGCGTAGAAACTCAAAAAGAAGTAGATTATTATTGGAATGCGCTTTTAGCAGATGGTGGTACAGAAAGTATGTGTGGTTGGCTTCAAGATAAATTTGGTATGTATTGGCAAGTGACCCCGAAAATTCTTTTACAACTAATTTCGCATAAAGACCCAATCAAAGCCGAACGTGCCACACAAGCCATGTTAAAAATGAGAAAAATAGACATAGCGGTTTTAAAAGAAGCAGTAAGTTAATTGGTTTCTGTTGTTACTCTCTCATAAAAAAATTTCTGATACAGATTTAGAATCTGCTTCTATCATTTGGGATTTTCTCACACAAAAAGATAATCTCGATAAAGCAGATTTAATTTTTGTCCTTTGTAGCCATGACGTTAGAATTGCTAAGTATGCAGCAGATTTATACAGAAATGGTTATGCGAAGCAAATTCTCTTTTCAGGTGGAATCAATTTTTTTACTAAGAATATATTCTCAGATTCCGAAGCTGATTCTTTTGCTAAATTGGCCCTCAACGAGGGGATTCCAGCAAAAGACATCATAATCGAAAATAATTCTACCAATACTGGTGAAAATATTCAATTCACTAAATCTTTGTTAAACAGAAAGAATATTAAGGTAAACTCGATCATTGCGATTCAAAAGCCTTCTATGACTTTAAGAGTTAGGTTGGCTTTAGACAAACAATGGCCAGAGAACCAATTCATCATTTCTGCCCCCGATTACTCTTTGTTGGATGCCCCTCATTCGCATATTAATCTTTTTATGATTATCAACGAAATTGTAGGCGATTTACAAAGAATCATTACTTATCCCAAACTAGGTTTTCAATCTGAAATCGCTATCCCTGAATCGGTTGAATATGCATTCAACTATCTGGTTTCTCAAGAATATAATTTACACTTAGTTCAATAAAAATTGAATTTTCAATAACCCTATAACTTTAAAGTTATAGGGTTATATAAAAATCAAAACTATACAGCAGTTACTTGTTTATCGGAAACCAAATTGTATTTTAATTTTATTTGGTCTATTTTCTCTTCCATTGCCGCCCACAACGTTTCTTTTTCTGGATGGAAAGTACAAAGTACACCTTGTCTTACCAAATCAATGATTTCATCGATAGAAAAATCTAAGAAACGATAGAGTTTAAAAAATTCATAAGTAAGATTTACGTTAAAGATATCAGGATCATCTGTATTGATACACAACATCAAACCTTGGTCGTAATAATAACGAACAGGGTGATTTTGTTCCTTACGAACATATTTTCCAGTAAAAACATTTGAAGTCACACAAATCTCAATTGGGATTTTGTTTTCTTTCATGTAACGAACAAGCTCTGGATCTTGGATTGCGGAAGTTCCGTGACCAATCCTTTCCGCCTTACAAAGGTTGACTGCATCCCAAATTGCCCAAGGCCCATCATCTTCACCTGAGTGAGCCACACATCGTAGGCCAGATTCACGAGCTACTTTGAATACTTCGGAATAATCTTTGGCAGGGCCCATAAGTTCAGCACCACCAAGTCCGATTCCAATCACTTCTTTATGTTTTAGACCTAAAACACGTTTGAGATTGTTCATCGCATTTTCTGGACCAAAAGAACGAGATACATCCACTAACAATCGAATGGTGATTCCATCTTTGACTTCAATTTGACGAATGCGATTTACCATCACCTCGACCATTTCATCAAAATCCAATCCGTTTTGGATGAACTTAGAAGGTGCAAAGAATGCTTCGCAATAGATGATATTATTTGAACGTAAGTAGTCTGCTAAACTATCGATAAAATAACCAAGGTCTGATGCTTCTTTCACCGAACCTTGCACAAAGAAAAATACCTGAATGAAACCATTGAGATCTTTAAAATTGTATTTATCTTCAAACTCTTTATCAGTAACTTCGATTCCGTTCTTTTTGTACAAAAACTTCAAAGTTTCTTTGTTCACACAAGCTTCCAAATGAAGGTGCACTTCTGTTTTTGGAATTTCTCGAATGAAATTGATAACATCCTGCTCGTTCGGATGAGGAACCGACAAGTCCCCCGCGAGTAAGGACTTTCTCTCTTTGAGGAGAGGTGACTCTGCCGAAGGTTCCAAGCCTTCTTTGGAAAGTAACCAAAGGGGAGGGTGGAGGATCGGGAGTTCCATTAAAGAAACTCGCTCGTTTAACAGAGTATTGATTTGTTTATCAAAGGTAAGTTGGATGGTAGGCGAGTACGGTCTGTCAGCTGGCAGCCGGCTTTTTAACCGATTCAGCTCCGCAATGTCACGGTCAATGACAGCAATACGATTTAATATCTCAGAAAAAGGAACTTCCATGTTCCAGGAAAGAATGCGAAATTTCGCAAGTGCCTACAAGTAGATTTTTAAACCTTGGGTGAAAATCCCTATTCAGCTTTCAAAAATCCCGTCGATAGGAAATTTGGGAGCGGAAAAGACTGGAAATTTTTTCCGAATTATGTCGTATAAATGAATATGCTCACATCTCGCAAAACATTCCTACCGTTTGCTCTTCCTTCGATCTCGGAGGATGCAATTGAGGAAGTCGCCCAAGTGCTTAGGTCTGGCTGGGTCACCTCAGGTCCGAAAGTAAAACAATTCGAGATGGAGTTCGGTGACTTTGTGGGTAGCAAAGAAACCATCGCCGTCAATTCGGCAACAGCTGGGCTTCATTTAGCTTTGGAAGCCATCGGACTCACCGCCGATGATGCCGCCATCACTAGTTCCATAACCTTTACTGCGACGACAGAAGTGATTTGTTATTTTGGGGCCGAACCCATTCTCACCGATGTGGATCCCATCCACAACCTAATGACTCCCGAAACCCTTCATGAAACAATTACATCCAAATGCAAATGGAACGGTAAGGAACTGATTAGTAAAAAAACCGGCAAAAGAATCAAAGCGATTATGCCCGTCCACTTAGCAGGTTATACTTGCGATATGGTAGGACTTATGGCGATTGCGAAAGAATACAATTTATATGTAATCGAAGACGCAGCCCATGCGTTTCCTGCAGTTCACAAAGATAAGATGATTGGGACTTGGGGTGATTTTACCGTTTTTAGTTTTTATGCAACCAAGGGAATCACTACGGGGGAAGGGGGTATGGTTACTACTTCTCACAAAGATGCAGCAGAACGAATGCGGATCATGAGACTCCATGGAATTAACCGCGATGCGTTCAATAGACCTGGTTGGTACTACGAAGTGGTCGATGCAGGTTATAAATACAATATGACGGACATCGCCGCCGCGTTAGGTGTTGTCCAACTAAAGGAATCGCATAGTTTCTGGGAACGTAGGACAGAAATTGCAAAACACTACAATCAGGAATTTAGTTCCTTAAAAGGAATCAAACTTCCAAAAGAAGATACAAACGGAATTCATAGTTGGCATCTTTATCGAATAGAAGTTGATCCAAAAATTGCTAAGGTAGGGCGAGATACTTTAGTAGAAGAATTAAAGGAAAGAAATATTGGAACTAGTCTACATTTCATTCCTATCTTCGAACATCCTTATTATAAAAAGACCTTTCAATACAATCGTAAAGAATATCCGAATGCCTGCCAGATGTATGATCGTTCTGTATCATTACCTCTATTTGCTGGTATGACTAAATCAGACGAAAAAGATGTGATTGATGCAGTAAAAGATATTTTAGGGTAATGTAAATTAATGGGAAGAGGGTGCGATTCGGTTTTGATAAAACCCCGGATCGTATAACTTTAATAAATCCACTAGACCTAAAATAAAATCCGTATCTGTCCCATCAGCTTTTCTACGAATCCAAAATCCTACAAGTTCTTTGACCACTTGAGCATCAATGGTTTCATCACCTTTTTTATAAACAAAACGTGATGACTCTTCAGGATCTTCATTATCGGTAAATGCTGGATACAAAAACAAAATAAACCGATCCAAATAATATGGATCCAAACGGTTCTCTTCCACTAATAATAAGTAACGATCTGCTTCTTTTCTAAAGAATTTAGGATTAGAATCTAGTTTCTGATAAACAATAAAAAATTCACGAGCCGTGTTCCGAATCAATCCTTCGTAAATTGGTAAAGTTAATGTATATAATGTTTCATTTGTTTTTGCAGGAAGTAAATATTCGCGTAGTTTTATAGGAAATTCAGGATTGTAATGTCCGAATTCATAGTTTGAGTTTAGTTCAAGATAGTATTTAGTATGAGGTCCTGACAGAAAAATTTGAATGTCTAAATACTCTGCCAGTTTGCGAAAACTTAGAACCGTTTGGATTTTACAAAAAATCTTATGATAAGATAATTCTTTTTCGCAGTACAATCCAAGTTTCGGAAATTGTATCCAAGTAGAAGTGACAAGTTCTTTAAATTTTGTTTCCCTTTCTATCTTTTTGTCCACAAATACCGAATCCAACTTTGGGCCGATAATGGAACAAGAGAATAGAAAAAGAAACGAAATTTTACTTAATTTTATAAGTAATTTCTGCAGGTAGATTTTCCCATTCCGAATTAACATCTTTACGAAAGTATACTGGAGAAACTGAAGATTTGAAATTCAAACTTTGGTATAAAATCAGATCTGATTCTTTTTTTTCGAAATAACGTTTATCCGTATTACTCCCTAACCCTAAATCTGCGATTGGAATCCAACCATAACTAAGAAGAAAAATAGATAAGGAATCCTGAATTGATTTTGCCTTTCCCTTTTCAAATCGAATCATTCGGAAAGGTTGGATCGGGACTCCTAATTCTTTCATTTTATCTTTAAAATCGTTTATACTGATACTTGTTTGGCGTGCTTGGTAAATCGCATCTAAATAGTCTCTAGGTAAAAGTTTTAATTCTTCTTTTGTCTTTTCATAATAAGAAGTCACATCACCTGGATACACTGCATCTTTATCCAAATATTCATCAGTAACATAGTATTTAATGAACTGATTTTTTGATGAGAACTTATATTTCACAATTTGTTCTCCCGGTAAATCTTCGATGGATAGTTTCTTTAAATGCACTCTGTTACGTTGAATGAAACTAGGTTGATAGACAGTATCAGAAAACTTAACAGACCGAATTCTCTGTTGTTCATTGGACGGGGGATGAAGGATTGCAATTTGTGCTTTTGATAATGAAACCGAATCCAGTTTGAATTTTAAAGTAACTTCTAAGTTGTATTCTTCTTCACCGGATGCAATGAAACGTTCTGTTTCAATGAAGGGAATGTTTTTGATTTCTTTATTTTCACGATCAACAACCCAAAGTTTGGAACCACTCAGTAAAACTCCACGCACAGAACGAAGATTGGTTTTGATTGATCCAGTAATTTTTCCTGTTTTGGTATCATAACGATAGATACTATTGTCAGCTGAATCAGATATCCACAAAGAATCTCTTCCATAACAAATATCACGCGGACGAGTTCTATCTGTAAAAAATCCGCCGATCATAAGGGAGGAAGACTGGTCATAAATTTGTACCTTCCCTGAATCCAAATCCAAAATATAATAGTAATTTCCAACACTGGCAATCCCTGCCACATTCGAAAGAGGGATTTGGATTTTATCAGTGATACCACCGGAATTGGGATCCAATTTTAAAATTTGTTTTGGAGCAACTACAAGAAGTTTCCCTTCCCTTGAATCAAAACTAATCCCACGTAAATTTGCCAAACCTAAGTTAAAGATTTCTTGTTCACCAATTTCATTGATTTTGATGATGGCACGACGATTGGTATCTATATACCAAAAATTGACACCATCCCAAGCAAGGCCGTAAGCTTTATCGGTAAGTTTGTATTCTTTACTCTCTTGAGCAAACAAACCCCAGGAAAAAAATATTAATAAAAATAAAAAACGAATCATAAATCCAACCCAATGTTATCTGTTATCAGACGAAAAATATCGATCAGTAAAGAAGAATCATCAAATTCTGATCCCAAGATAATTGGTTTCGGAACAAAAATGATTAGGAAAGTTACTAACATTATAAACCCAAAATAAAACCGGAACTTTCCAATTCCCAATACAGAATCTTTTATGAATGGATGTTCAACTTTTATTACAAAATAAATGAAAAAACTCCAAAGTAACCAAGTAAAATGAAGTAATGCAAAAATCAAAAACAAGAGAAACAAACTGTGGATCCACTTACGATATCCTTCACCAAACATAGAATATATGACATGGCCGCCATCCAATTGACCAAAAGGTAACAAATTCACAGCGGTGATGAGTAATCCTACCCAACCTGCTTTGGCTAAAGGATGCGCTTGGATGTCCATAGTTGAAAAATCAATTGGGCCAAGAATCCATTGGCTTGTTAGATAAGTAAAAAGACTATCTCCAAAAAATAAAAATCCCGATCTATCAAAGTCCGGTGGAATTGTTATGACTTTGGAAAGGCTAATCCCCACTAACCAGGCAACGATGGAAAGTACCAAACTTGCAGTTGGTCCTCCAATTCCAATATCAAATAATATTTTTTTATCAGGAATCGGCTGATTGATTTGAATGACCGCACCCATGGTTCCAATTGGCCCCACAGGTAGTGGAATGAAATAAGGCCAAGTGGTTTTGACTCCGTAATATCTAGCTGGTAAATAATGCCCCATTTCATGCGCAAAGAGTATGAACAACAAGGAAACCGAATAAGGCCAATTCTCAAAGAAAATAAGTTTATAATTCTCTAATGTTTGTGGAACCTGAGGATTCAAAAATATATCTGAGTATGTTAAGGTGAAAAACGTAAGTAGGAATAGAATTATATGTATTGTTTTTTTTGATCCCAAAGTCGGAACAACCTAGAAATTAATTTCTACTCGAAAGGATACGGAACCTAACTATAGAGGCAATTAGAAACTAAAATAACGAAGGGAAAATTGGTTCAGTATAGGATCTGAACCTCATTCAGATTCTCGCCTCTTTCCCAAATTCATTTGGTAAATTTGTGTCAATTCGGATCCATTTTGGCAGGACGAACTCTTTTTCAGGAAGTACTGAAACCAAAAATTTTCTTCCTTTGGGAAGGTCTTCAGAATCCATTGAACAAGTGGATTTTTCGTACAGACATATTGTCTCATTTCCTTTTAAATCTTTCCCAACTCTAGGAAAAGTTGACTCGTCTAATGATTAAAAACAAAACCAACTAATCAATGTTTGAAAATATAAGAATCATCAAAAAGTTTGACCCGGCAGCCAAATCATATTTGGAAATTGTTCTTTGTTACCCGGGATTGCACGCCCTTTGGCTGCATAAACTTGCGCATTTACTTTATAAACTTCGTTTGCCGATCATCCCCCGACTTGTGAATTACATCAGTAGGTTTTTAACAGGAATCGACATCCATCCAGGAGCCAAAATTGCACCAGGTGTTTTTATCGATCATGGCTCTGGAGTTGTGATTGGAGAAACAGCCATTGTGGGATCTGGTTCTCTTATCTTTCAAGGAGTGACCCTCGGCGGAACGGGAAAGGAATCAGGGAAACGACACCCAACCATAGGTAAAAATGTAGTGATTGGTGCTGGAGCCAAAGTCCTCGGAAACATCACCGTAGAAGATCATGTACGGGTTGGAGCAGGATCCGTTGTTATGCGAAACGTTCCAGCAGGTTGTACAGTTGTTGGAATTCCTGGTAAGGTAGTCAAAGCAGGTGACATTGCTTCTGATAGTGTAGAACAAATGTTAGAGCACAATCAAATGCCAGATCCAATTGCTAAAGTTTTTTCTGTATTGTTAGAAAAGGTAGAAACCCAACAACAACTCATTAACAAACTTTCTGAGAAACAACAGTCTTTAGAAAAATCTTCACCTGATCTCCCAGAAGATGATCGATTCATTCAAGAATTCATTCATGGTGATGGAATTTAAAATTCTTTGAGTAACTCTGTTTTTTTCCGGTTGTATTCTTCATCCGTGATGAGATGATTTTTCCTCATTTCCTCTAAAGCTTTTAGTTTCTCTGGAACTGATTTCCACTGTTCTGTTGGGACAACCATTTCATCTTCTTTCGGGTAACGAAATAACGGAGGATTAGGAATCAGTTCTGGAAGATTAAAAATAACTACATTTCCATAAATTGCATTTTTTGCAGCAACCTTATCTTTATACAGACTTGTATTTTGTTTGTCTCGCAACCAAAGTTCCGGTCTATAAATTGGTTTGATTTCCGAAGGATGAAAGATCACCCAATCTTCAAATGAATACTGAGTTTGAAAGCTGATGTTTGTATTCATTTCATGAAATAGTATAACCAGCCCTTCATCCGTACTTAATATATAAAAACTTGTTTTTAAAATTTTCACATTAGGTGAAAGGATATCGTCTACTTTAAAAATACATAAATATACTTTTGGTTCTGGATTTGTTGTTATCTTTTCAGAAAATTTTTGTATTTCAGGAAGGTATGTATCGGGAACCAAAACTTCCCAATCTTCGTAAGCAAGAACTCCTCGTTTGTATTGGATTGATTTCAAAACATTGGTTAGCTGAGTAAAATTTTTACTGTTGGTCGTGAGTTTAGAAATTTCCTTCGGGAAAATACTTTTCCACTCCTCTTCTTCCACTTCAAAAAAAGCCAAAGATGCAGAAGAATCAACCAACTTGATTTTATGTGTGAAACTGGAGCAACCAAAGATAAAAAAAACGAGAATCAAAACAAAGGAAATTTTTGAACTTGCCGTTAATGAATTTATGAATAGGCTAATAACTGTGTCACGTTTTGTAATATTTCTTTTGGCAGCGGTTTTTGTATCTGGCGAAGAATGGAAAGCACAGTCCATGCCACAATTTCAAATGAAGGACCAATATGGGCAATCGTATTCTGATGGCGCCATCAAAGGAAAACCCGTTGTCCTTATGGGTTGTTTTCTTAAGGATTTGGAAATTTGCCGCAAACAAGGAAGAAAACTCTATTGGAAAATGCAAAATTTACTTTGGAAAGATAGCTCCAAAGTTCACTTCCTTCTCTATTTGGACTTCCAGGAAACAAACAAACTAGTAGAAGATTATTTAGAAGAATCCAAAACAAAACAATTCGAAAGTATTCTTTTAGATCGCAAAGGCCACCTTTCGACTGGTCTAACCAAAGGCGAATCCTATTTACGTATATTTAATAAAGCAGGCAAATTGATATCTTCATCCTATCAGGAAGAAATGGATGATGTTCTCATCCAAAAAGTGTATGGCATCCTTAAACAAGAAATATAAATTAGAAAATTATTTAATCATTACTTTAATACTAGTTAGTGTTTCAAATTGTTTTCAAAAAAATGAAAACTACTACCAATTCTGGACAGGATATGACCATCTCCAACGTTCCATTAAATCCACTGCAAAAAATGACGTCTATTTTTCGGCTCTTGCCGGTAGCCTGAGTGAAGAAAACGAATCCCAGTTCCAAAAAAATGCCGAAGGTTACCCCTTCCTTTCCCTTTCCGGCACTATGGACAAACAACAAAATTGGAATCTACATTGGAATGATTCGGATCCATCTAAATTTGATTTTTTGGCAAAAGTTACCTTCGTCCCTAAATTATGGGAAGAGAGAGAAATTTATGCTGTGGATAGAAAGATCATCCACAAACTCAATGGTTACCAACCAAGAGATTTTTTTAAATGGTTTCATGATTTTGCCTTAGCCATCAACGATCACAACGCCTACCAATCTTTAAAATCCTCTTCCGAAAACTTACAATTCTTATGTGGTGCCATGGCTTGTCATGTCACTGAAAATGCAGAATGGCATACTTTGGAATTTACTATCAACGACGAAACAAAACAAAAGTTTCCAGGTTTTTATCAAAGGACCGGATCCAGATTAGAAAAAACTAAACTCAATCTTGAAGTTTGGGACAAAGGCAACCCTTCTCACAAATTTAAAGTCACAAACCAAGGACGAACCATTCAATTTCATTTCCCTGTGAATCCCCCTTCCGATTACTTCCTATCACCAAAAGAAATTCGATTTTTAGGGGATATAGAAATCAAATCATTTGGAATCACGGTAAAAATCCAAAACTTGGAGTACAAATTAAAAACCAGTTTTGAAAAACAAACAGACACACTCGACGGACAATTTGTACGGATTGGAAAAAAGGAAATTAATGGTAAATTTTTTTATGTCATTCCGCAGGGGTTTGTGAACTTTATGATTCCTGGAAATATGGATGAATACTTTGATGAGTTCTTTACTTTACTCATCCAAGGAACCCAAGGCCGGGGTGGTTCTCAAATTCACGCTACATTCAAAAAAACACCGAGCGGACAAATCAATACCATCACGACCTACAATGAAACCAAACGAAAACGTTTTTCTCTGTTTGGTGGAGACGATTCCCAAAAAGCAAGTAATGACTTTGATTTTTTTGCCTCTTGGGAAGAAGCCATGTTGAAAGATTTAAAGTAAAACCAAACTAAAACTAAGGCCCACTTCTAGAATTTAGATTATAACCAGACGGAAATACGAACGGACTATTTCGAATGGATAAAATTTCTAAGTAGGTCTTTCCCTTCTTCTGATCCAAAAGATTCCGGATGGAACTGAACCCCTTCAATCTTTAATGTTTTGTGTCGAAGTCCCATAATTTCCCCCTTCCCCTCACCTGCTGAAACTCGGGCCGTAACTTCTAATTCCTTGGGAAGAGAAGTCTCTTTTGCTACAAGAGAATGATAACGCATGATTTCAATATTTTGTGTTAAACCTGTAAACACACCTTTTCCGTCGTGTTCAATGGGTGAAAGTTTTCCATGCATGGCTACATTGGCCCGAACCACTTCTCCACCAAATACAGTGGCCATACCTTGCATCCCTAAACAAATTCCAAGTACAGGTGTAGTTTTTCCCAGTTCCTTCAAAATATCCGCACTTACACCAAAATACGCAGGATCTGCTGGATGGCCGGGGCCAGGGGAAATAATAATCTTATCATAGTTAGCTGACTTGATGACTTCAAAGGACTTTTCATCGTTACGAATCACATCTAACTGAAAAAGTTCTTCTCTTTCTTCCAGTATCTCCCCGACTATTTGGTAAAGATTGAATGTAAATGAATCATAATTATCTAAGATGAGGACTTTCATTTTGGTTTCTCCGTTTTTGTTTGATCGGTTACTTTATTTTGAATTTTGATTCGCTACTCACTATGTAGCTTTATGAAAATCTAAGGCCTTTCGAACAGATGCCATTTTATTAATGATTTCTTGGTATTCGTCTTCTGGTTTGGAATCAAAAACAATTCCACCCGAAGCACGGACAAATCCCTTGTTTCCATTTACAAAAAAACTTCGAATCGGAATGGCAAAAGTACAATCTCCATTCAATCCAAAACTACCAACTGCTCCGCCATAAGGACCACGTGGAGATTTTTCAATTCGTTCAATGATTTTCATCGATTCAATTTTGGGAGCCCCAGAAAGTGTTCCCGCTGGAAATGACGAAGCTAGTCCCGAAAACATATCTTCTTTGGAAGAAAGAATTCCTACCACTTCGCTGGAGATATGTTGCACATGAGAAAATCTTTTTACGTCAAAACGCCGACGAACCTTTACCGTTCCAAATTTTGCCACTCGACCGACATCGTTACGATGGAGATCAATTAACATATTGTGTTCGGCAATTTCTTTTGGATCGGTTAATAGTTTTCGAGCAAGGAGAGTGTCTTCTTTGGCGTCAACTCCACGTTTGGTGGTTCCAGCCAAAGGAAAAGATTCCATTTCCCCTTGTCGCAAACGAAAGAGTAACTCCGGACTCGCACCCAAAATGGCACGAGATCCAAATTTTACATAATACATATGAGGAGATGGATTGATTTCCCGCAGGGTTTCATAAATGGCTAACGGGTTTCCATCTACTTGGTAAGTTTCTTCAAATCCAATTTGGCATTGGAAAGTATTTCCAGCTTTTACTTCTTCTAAAGCTTCTTCTACCATTTGTTTATGGACTTCTTTGGATAGACCTGCCTGTAAAAGAGCAACCTTTGCTTTTGGTTTTTGGGAATTTTGTTTTGCTGCAAGGTTTAGAATTTGGTTCACTTCTTCGATACGGTTGGTTCCGTTATCAAAATAGATTAGTTCCCCAGTAAATTTATCGTAAATAAGTCCATCTAAGTACAATCCGAAGATCATTGCCGGGAAATCTGGATGTGGGGCGAGTTTCAATTTTGGTTCAAAGAATTGCATACTTTGATAACCGAGATACCCTACAAATCCACCCGCATAACTAATGCTTAGCGAATTATAATCTACTAACTCGCGAAGAGCAAAATATGGGTTTTCAACCGAGTATTTTTTTCCATCAATTTCTAAGACTCCCGTCTCACCCACGAGGAGATGTGATGGGTCGAATCCCATAACAGAATAACGGGAATCGTATTGATTGTCTCCAGCCGATTCGAGGAGGAAACAATTCTCATATTTTGCTTCAATGACCCGAAAGAGTTCCCAAAACTCGATTCCTTCCGGTAAGGATAAGGAAGTGTAATTTGGTTTTTTGGGGATCTTAATTTTCGGAAGTGTTTGGGTCATAAAAAACTCTGTATTAGTTACCAAGATTCATTTTGAATCTTTTTATGAAATAAAAAAGGCAGGAGCCGGATTCCGGAACCTGCCTTTTGACGTGTGATTCTTAAATCCGTTCTTATTTTAAGTTTTGGTTTGCGAAATCCCAGTTTACTAAATTCCAGAATGCTTCTACGTATTTTGGACGTGCATTGCGGAAATCAATATAGTAAGCATGTTCCCAAACATCAATTGTAAGTAGAGATTGGAGGCCATCTTTCAAAGGGCTACCAGCATTGCTCGTGTTTACGATTTCTACTCCGTCACCTTTTTTTACAAGCCATGTCCAACCAGATCCAAAGTTAGTAATGGCAGATTGGGAAAACTTTTCTTTGAACGCATCAAAGGATCCAAAGGATTTTGTGATCAAATCAGCGACAGCACCAGTAGGAGCTCCGCCACCTTTTGGAGAAAGAGAATGCCAGTAGAATGTGTGGTTCCAAATTTGGGCTGCGTTATTAAAAATTCCGCCGGCAGACTTTTTTACAATGTCCTCAAGTGTAGAATTTTCAAACTCAGTACCTTTGATTAGGTTATTGAGGTTTGTAACGTAAGTTTGGTGGTGCTTTCCATAATGAAACTCTAAAGTTTCAGGTGAAATATGGGGAAGAAGTGCATCCTTTGCATAAGGAAGTTCTGGGAGTTTATGTTCCATGGTGTTCTCCTGATGGATTCAAGTGTAATTGTATTTTGTCTCTAGTATGGATCGCAAAAGCAAATCGTAAACTAAAAAAGTAGAACGATTCTAATCGTTCCCCTCTATTAATTTCGACTGACTGTAGAACGAACTGTCTTCAATAAATTTAAAATTTCCGAATGTAAAACTCCGTTAGAAGCCACTAACTCCGGAAGTCCGGTATAGTAATGGACTCCGTTTAAGTCAGTCAATTTCCCACCTGCTTCTGCTAAAATCACAGAAATGGCCGAAACATCCCAATGTTTGACTGTCTTTTCCCAAATGGCATCCATCACACCTTCGGCGATAAAACAGGAATCCAAAACAAAGGAACCAGTTCTACGAAACGAACGGGCATAGGTTAAAAATCCAGAAAGGTCAGCCATGATCTCTTGGATCATATGAGCTCGTTTTGTAGGAAGGTTGGGAGAAAAAATGGCGCGGTTCAATTCTGAAATTCGGGACGTGCGAATTTGTTCTCCATTTTTATATGCCCCTTCGCCCATCACAGCGGAATAAACCGATTCTTGCGGCGGAACAATGACCACTCCACCCACAGGTGTTTCTCTATGTTCCAATCCAAATGAGATTGCATACAAAGGAAGGCCTCGAACAAAATTCATGGAACCATCAACTGGATCAATCACCCATCTAAAATCTCCGCCATCAATGGTAGGTTTGTCTTCACAAATAATTCCATCTTTCGGAAATGACTTTTGTAAAAAACGAATTAGTATATCGCCTAACTTACCGTCGGCGGCATCAATTCTTTCTTTTTCATCCGCATCAGTTTCCGAACGAATCGAAGATACTTCTCTTTGGATTTTTTTTGCTTCATGGATGATCCCCATGGCATTTGCTTTTACGTATTCGATCCGTTTGATGGTTTCATCAATGGGAAAACTAATGGTTGGTGAAGATATGCCCATACTACCTGCTCTTTAATTATCGGATGATTTCTGAATGACTTTCCATAAAATATTACCGGACTTCGACTGAGTCCTCTCTACTTCAAAGGAAGAAAGATATTCATGATACTTATTTAAAGTTTCTTCTGGAATTCCCGCTTCTGTTTCAGTCAGAATGGGATAAAAGTTTCGAAACTGCCCAATGGTTTTTGGTAAACTAGGAATTAAAAAACGTAACGATAAAGACAAATAATCAATTCCTATGGGGCTATATATCCTACCCAGTTTCCAAACTTCAGGTGTGATACCAAGTTCTTCGCGAATGGTTGATTCCGTTTCCGAAAAGTCAATTTCATCAAAAATTTCGGAAAACCTTCGGATGGGTTTGTTGTCATCTTTTTCCGATTCAACTCGAAAAATCCCACCCTGAAAACGTTTGGCTTGGAAGTCGATAACGTTCTCACCTACTTCTTTCGTGGAATGAAGGTGAATGATTTTTACTTGGAAATATAACCTGTCAGTCAAGATAGAAGGAGTCATATTTTGTGAGCCGGGTTTTTTAATTTCATCCGACCCAGCACCGCCCAAATACAACATATCGACCGAAAAAACATATAAAAACCGAGAAGAACCAAAAATCATTGGCCGAACAAAAAACAATTTTCCTGTTTCTCTTTTCGGTCTAGGCTCTGGTAACAAACAAGTTCCTTCAATCGCTTCGGGAATGTATTTTAGAACTGTTTGCACAAAGTTTTTAATATCGCCAAACTCTGGTTGTGTGCTAGACGTTCCTGGAATTAAAAATTTTTCTGAAAACTGAATGTATGGGGAATGTAGGTTATCTACAAAAATTTCACCGGGTTTATTTTTTCCAGACGTTTCGTTCAGAATCCGGTTGATGGATTGATAATCTTGTACTTTCATTTTTTATTTTTCAAATATCAAATTTCTATTTAGGAATCTTTTTGATCTTATAACCAAAAGGTTTTAAAATCGAAAGACCAGCCAACCTATACTTTGACGAATGATTCATCGTGATTTGGTAATTGTATTTTTTCCCTTCACGATAATGGCGTTCAATGGTGGCTCCAAGAAAACCAAAAGGAACTCCTGCCCCTTTTAATATCTTTCGGTATAATAGAATGAAACTTTCAGGAGTTAAGGAAGTTCCCACATAATAAACTTTGCCTTTTCCGTAAGAATTCACGGTGATGGCTGGTTTTCCGGAATAGAATTTTTTAGAATCATTATATCTTGCGATGACCTTTGCCGTTTTTGGTTCCAGAATTTCACAAAACTTGGCACCTTTCAGAGGTAATATTCCCATCCGAATCCCAACTTTGTCCGTTGCGGGCGCTTCAAACTGAAACACTTCTACCCCAGTCATTTCACCGAATACACCGGGAACCGGTTCTTCTACCATCCAATGGTCTTTGTCTTTGATTCCCGCACGGTAACCAAGAACCAAAGTTCCCCCGCCTGCTACATAAGTTTTTAATTTTTCGACAACCGATGGATCAAACATTGTATAGAGAGGGAGTGTTAATACTTTGTATTTTGACCAATCGTTCTCTGCACTAATGGGCAGGGAATGTGCATTTACGTTTAAAACATTGGTTCCTGCAAACCAAGTGGCGAGTTCAATATCGTAACCAACTTGAGCAAAAGGAACCGGAGCAAATTTCAAACCATCACTGAGCGGTTGGTGTTTGTAATTACGTGAATTTTCGATATCGTGTAAAATAGCCACCTCAGCTTTGTAAGGCGAATCAGCGATGTCGGCAGCAAATTCACGAATGTCTTCGATTGTATTTTTTAATTCAAAGTATTTGGCAGTTTTTCTTTTTCCATGGTCTAGAATTCCATAACAAAGTTGTTCTTGGCCAAATCTTGCCGTCCGGTATCGAAAGAAATAAATTTGGTTCGCTCCATTCACTATGGCTTGTGTGAGCCAAAGACCAATTTGACCCGGCGGTGGAAGGTAACCCAAAGTATCGTGACCTTGGACACCCGAAAATTGTTCCATCACAGTGTATGGTTTGTTCTTCAAACCTCTAGAATATTGTTGCGTGGCAGTCACCAGTGGATGTGGGTATGGTTCTTGTTGGTTCCCCCAAACAGGATAGTTATCCCAAGACACATAGTCCAATTTGGAAAACATATCTGCCATATCTGTGATTGGTAAAAAAGGAGAAGGATAAAGATTCGTTGTGAGAGGTTTTTCTTTGCTGTACTTTCGTAAAATCTCAGCTTGGAAATGAATGTAGGAAACTAGTTCATCTGATTGGAACCTATAATAGTCTTGGATCATCGCTGGGTTGAAGTTACTAGCCACATGAGCCGCCGGTAGAGGAATTTCATTCCAATCCGAGTAAATTACTCCCCAAAAGATGTTCCCCCAACGTTTGTTAAGCGAATCTAAGGTTTTGTATTTTGTTTTCAGCCATAAACGAAAATTTTTAAGAGCTAATGGAGAATAATCAACATCGGAGCCTTCATGCCCTGGTTCATTGTCAATTTGCCAACCGGCTACTGCAGGATGATTGCCAAAATGTTTGGCCATAGCAGTCACAATTCGTTCCGTAGCTTTTTTGTAAGCAGGGGAAGAAAAACAAGCCTGGCGTCGCGTTCCAATCCCACGTACAATCCCTTCTTTGGAGACCTGAACAATTTCTGGAAACTTTTTGTACAACCAAGGAGGAAAGGTTGCCGTCGGTGTTCCGAGAATCGCAGTCATTCCATGTTCTTGGACTTTCTTTAAAACAGCATCAAACAAGGAGAAGTCGAACTTTCCTTCCTTGGGTTCCATAAGTCCCCAAGCAAATTCTGCTAGTCTTACAGAAGAAAGACCCATCTCTTTCATTATTTTTAGGTCTTCATCCCAATCCTTAGGGTTCCATTGTTCTGGATAATAACAGGCGCCAAAGATCATATTTTTCCTTTTTTCAGATTGCAGAATCTATCTTGTGACACAGACTGAATCAGAAAACACCCCTTTCAATCAAATAATGTCTGACCAAGTTATTTTAGGTATATCCAACACCCACCACTATCGATTCACTTTAGTCGATTTGACAGAAACAGCCAAAGAACCTATGTTTCTTCATTCTCTAAACAAAGAAATGTCCGTATTCCTTTCCAAAACCATGATGGGAGCACTCTTTCTCGCAGAGATGACAAAAAACCAACAAAAGGTGAGCATCCAATGGAAGGATGATTCCAACAAACAAGCTTTAGCCTATAGTGATCGGTATGGGAAAATGAAGTCTGTCGCGTATTCTGCAAGTCATGAAGAAGGTGACATTCGAAATGAATTTATTTTAGGCCAAGGAATCATGAAAGTGATTCGTTGGGATTTTGATTCAGACACATACCAATCTTACACAAACCTTGTGGAAGATACTTTTGAAGTTAATTTTATCAAATACCTAACCGAATCAGAACAAATCAAAGCCATCGTGGGAATGGAAGTGTATCCTTTTGATTTTCCTGGAAATGATTTTTCCGCAAAGGGTTTGTTTTTTGAAGCCTTGCCTGATGCCCCAGAAGAAAGTTTTAAGTTTCTCATTTCCAAAATCCAACCACTTGTGAGAAAAGAAGCATTTTGGGCACTCAGTATCGATGAGATGTTAACTTCTCTCCAAACAGAAATCGGATCTGAATTGGAAGTTTTAAGCAAAGAATCTCCCGAATTTTTATGTGATTGTTCCAGACATAAAGTGGCTGATATCATTGCTTCTCTTGGAAAACAAGAAGCAGATTCCATCATCGATGAAATGGGAAAAATTGAAATCACTTGTGAATTTTGTAGAACTGCTTACCAATTTGATTCCTTCGATGTGGAGAAATTCTTTAATCAATGAAGGCTAGTTTTCTCTCTCTCAGAGAATCAGAACTAAACCCAGTGTTTCTCAGTTTGGACCAGTTGGTAAAACAATTCTTAGATAAAAATAGGTTCCCAGTCATTCTGATTTCTGGCGAAATGGGAGCCGGCAAAACAACCTTCGTTCGAGAATGGTATAGCCGGTTTGGAACAGAAAGTTCCATCAATTCCCCTACCTTTTCCTTATACAATATTTACGATTCGCCTAACTTTCGTTTGTATCATTTTGATTTATATCGTTTGAAAACTTTAGAAGAATTGGATGAACTTGGATTCGAGGAAATCTGGGGAAAAGAAGCAGTCTCTGCGATTGAATGGTGGCAAATTGCGGAACCTTATTTACCAAAAGAAAGTCGTATCCACTTGTCAATTGAATCCGATTCCATAGAATTTCGTTCCTATACTTTGGAATGGTCGGAAGAAGAAATTAGATGAACGTTCTCTACTTTGATACAACCCAAGACTGGATCCAAGTTCTCGTTGCCAAATCTTCAGAAAACTTAGAGTTAGAAATACTTTCTGAACAGACGGAAACCACACCAAAGGAATCCTCTTTTAAATTGGTCGATTGCATTCGTTTGGGCTTGGAAAAGGCAAAAATAAAAAAACCTGATCTTATCATTGTTGCGATTGGGCCAGGATCCTTTACCGGCATTCGCATAACAGTCACTACTGCGAGAGACCTTTCCCAACTATGGAAAATTCCTGTTTTTGGAGTGGATAGTTTGGAGGCCTATTTGGTAGGAATTGCTGAAAACAAAGCTGGAAAAGGAAGTTCCCTACTTTGTTTGGATGGAAAACAAGGGAAATACTATACAAAATTTGATATTGGAAATGAATTCTCGGAATCCCTTGATTTGACTCCCGAATCCATTGAATCAAAAATTAAAACAGGTGAATGGACACCTAACAATTGGTACTATACTGGAAATTTGCCTAAGTTTTACCCTATTACCGCCATAAAAATTGAAGCGACAAACCTAAATCTTTCGTCTATACTACAGTATAGTTTGAAAGAGTATTTCAAAACAGAACCTAATAAAACCGACTATTTATCTCTCCTGCCCAACTACATTCGCGGGACCTACGTAGATCACAAATGAATTTATGGATACCTATAAAATACAAAGAAAAATCATAGAATTTCTGGATCAAAAATCCGGAAAGGACATCACAAGACAAGAGATCAAAAAAAAATTTACCGAATCAAGTGAATTCAAACGACCCGACCCAAAAACGAAGAAAGTAAAATCCTTCAAACGAAAAGAAAAAGTTCCTAGAAAAGAAATCGAATTCTTAATCGACCAACTTATAAATTTGTTAGAAGCCGAAGGTTTGCTAATTCCTAACAAAAAATACCTAACGGTAGCCAGTCCCTTTCGCCTAACAGGAAGAATATCAATCTCTCGTAGGGGTGATGGATTTATCTCTCTCCCCTCCAAAAACGAAATTTTTGTACCAGGGCCGATGACTAATTCCGCTATCACCGGAGACAAAGTAGAAGTCATTCCTTTGGGAATTGGAAAAAGAGACAGGCTTGAAGCAGAAGTCACAAATATTGTCAAACGAGGCCGTGTTCTTTACCGAATGCGAGTGAAAGAAAAAACAAACAAATTTGTTTTTGGAAATTTCCTCGATATGCTAGGTGAAGGTAAAGAAGGAGTCCTTCACGTTAAATCCATTCTCAAAGATACCTTTGATTCGATTAATGTAAACGATACCCTCATTGTAAAATTCAAAGAGGGAGCCATCCCTCAGGACAATCTTTACGATGTGAGTTTTATTCGTTTTGAATCGGATACAAAAGAAGACAGTGACTTACAACGGATTCTAATGAAATACAATTATGATCCTGTGCATCCTGACTTTATCCCTTTGGACTTTCCTGAAGAAGTTTCGGAAAAAACTGTTTCTGATTGGAACAGTAGAACCGACTTACGGGATTTATATGCAGTCACAATCGATGGAATCACAGCCAAGGATTTTGATGATGCCATTAGTTTTGTCGATGAAGGAAATAGACTTCGCGTATGGATTCATATTGCTGATGTTTCCTATTATGTAGAAAAAGATTCTCCTCTGGACAAAGAGGCCTATGAAAGAGCCACTTCGGTTTATTTAGCCAACCGAGTGGTTCCCATGTTACCGCCGATTTTATCAGAAAACCTTTGTAGTTTGGTAGCCAATACCAATCGCCTCGCCTTTACCGTAGAGATGGAAGCAAGTAAATCTGGTGAAATTTACAATGCCAAGTTCTATAAATCCGTTATCAAAGTGAATACAAGATACACTTATGAAATGGCCGAAGAGGAAATCAAAGCCAAAGATCCTAAAAATTGGATGTATCAGGTTTCACAATTCACAGAAGCCCTTCGCAAACGTAGAATGGAAGCCGGGAGAATTGATTTAAACTTAAGAGAAACAACAATCACTTGGAACGAAAGAAAAGAACCTGTTGGGATAGAAAATCGGGAACGCCTAACAAGTCATATGCTCATTGAAGAGTTAATGTTATCTGCCAACTTAAAGGTAGATGAGTTTTTAAGGAAAAAGAAAGTTCCTTCCTTACACCGAATCCACGAAGCCATGGATGAGGAAAAACTAGAGACCCTCAATCACTTTCTCCAATTGAATGGATATAACATCCAAATCAAAGATACAAGTTACGCAGAAATCATGAAGGCAGTAAAAGAAATCGAAGATGGTTCCGTTGGAAAAATTTTCAATTACTTACTGTTACGAAGTTTTATGCAGGCGTATTACGGATCAGATCCTCTCGGGCACTGGGGACTTGGGTTCAAGGACTATTGTCATTTCACTTCACCCATCCGAAGGTATCCTGATCTAATTGTTCATAGAGTGTTACAGGCAACCCTTTTAGAAACAGAAAGAGCTTACTCGGAAAATGAAATCGCCGTTATGGGACTTCATTGTTCGGAAGAAGAAAGAAGGGCCGCAGATGCGGAACGAGACATTGTAAAAATCAAATCGTTTCGTTACCTGGAATCAACAGGAATCCAAGAGTTTAAGGGATTTATTGTTGGAATCCGACCTTCTCAAATTTTTGTCGAATTAGATATTTCTAATTTGGAAGGGGTACTTGATAAATCGGAGTTTACCGATGAATTTGAAGTTACGATAAAAAATGATTTCTCATTTTATTCGAAAAAATATTCCAAAATATTTTTCATCGGTGATCCGGTTTCCGTAAGCCTCGATCGAATTGATTTTGAAGAGATCAAAGTTTTTTTGAAATTGAAGGATTTTAAAAAAGACGAACCCTCAACCAAAAAGAAATAACATTCGTTCCGAATCTATTTTATAAAGATAGATTCGGGATTTCTTCTCGTTTCCACAGCTTTCTAAAAAACTGCCTTTCTTTCACTTGAATCGACATGATTTTTTGAATGATTGCCTCTTCACTGATTTGGTATTTCGTCATCAAATCACGATCCAAAGACAATTGGGAATGAGCCACCCATTTGACTAAAGAATGTTTGGTTCTTTCTGATTCCGGTAATAATTCATTCACAGTATCAAAAAATCTTTCATGACTTAGAAAAAGACCATTGGAGATTTCTGGCATTGGAGCCGCACCGTGATCGGCTGTTACCACCATAATAAAGTTATCACCAAAATTGGTTTTTAGAAATTCAAAGATGGTTTCTATTTCTTTATCGGTAGCTTTTAAAACTTGTTCCGCTTCTTTGGATTCCCATCCATACAAATGTCCAACAGCATCCGTCGCTTTTAAAGTAACATAACCAAGATCCGTGATTCCATCTTTATCTTTTTTTGTATTAAGAATGGTTTCTGTAATGGTATCGCGAAAGAGGGAACCATCCATCTTTGCCTGAAATTCAGAACCTTGGAAATGATGGATTTTTGAAATTAAATCTATAGGATCTTTTGCATCAAAATGAGTAGAAATCTCTTTTTTATGATTCAAATAGAATTGGTACAAATTGTACTTTTGCACAGACTTCGGAACAAGGAATGCATCTGTGTAGGTGGACCAAGATAAATTTTTGATGTCTTGCCAATAAACATAATCATTATCTGGAGAGATTTTTTCAGATCCTTTTGTTGTTGGTAAAAAAAGTTTACCGTGACCAGCCATTCCTACCGCGGCTCTAGCCGCGTAACATTGACTTACGATTACAGGTTCATTGTTTTTGGAAAGATCCCATTCATCGGCAAAACTTGGAACTTTCATCTCGCTCAGATCCCAATCTTTGTTTTTCCCTTGGTAAACTGGTCTATGGAGGACTTTTCCGTCTGCAAAAGTATAAATTTCATTTGAGAAGATTTTTGAATCCTTTGGAAAAGCTCCAGTACCAATCGCCATATGACCGACTGCTGTATGGGATTCTAAATGACCGACTTTTGCTTTTTTGAAATAGGCAGATTTGTTTTTTAAATCTTCCAAGAAAGGATAAGCACCTTTATGGGCTTTGTAAAGTTGCCTTCCACCTTGGTCTACAACTACAGTGACAATGATTTCTGGTTTAGTGGTTTCGTTGCGGAATATTTTTTCCAAATAGGATACATCGATTGTATTCTTAAACTTAAAGTCTAAAATTTTTCCGTATATGGATGGGATGTGTTGTTGGTTGATTTCATCAGAATACTGACCAGTTCGGATCCATTTTGGTCCATAAATCCAAATGGGAATTTCTGTATCATAAAAGTATTGTGTATAGTGTGATGTGTAATTGACTTCTTTCGAAAAGTTTTCATCTTCCGCATCCAATTGCCATTCGTGGTTTAACGTTTCCCAAGATAAATTGTGATCTTCTAAAATATTTTTAATTTCTTCCTTTGAATAATGCGAAAGAGTGATTGCATCCCTTGCCTCTCTATCAAATATATTGAATGGAAATGGTGCTAATATTAAATCGGTATCTGGTTGTAAGGATAAATAGGCAGCTCGTTTATAATCTTTTTCCCAACCACAACTAAAGAGAACTAGCAAGATACCTATTATGATTACATTATTTCGTTTTATATTTTTTTGGTTGGTCACGGTTCCCTGCCTTTCTTGTTACACTCTACCTGATGTTTACTTTACTAGGCAAGTGCGAATTAAAGTTGTTGGTGATCTCATGTGCCATAACTCACAAATCTCTACCTATTATTTTCCAAAAACAAAACAATATGATTCCAGTGGTAGTTTCGAATACGTTTCAAATTTATTACAAGATGCTGATTTAACATTAGGTAACTTAGAAACCACGATAGCAACAGATCCAATTGAATTTACAGGTTACCCAAGATTCGGTTCTCCGATTGGTTATTTAACAGGAATACAAAATTCTGGATTTGATATTTTATCCACAGCTAACAATCATTCTGCTGACAAAGGCCCATTTGGAATTGATCATACAATTGATTCTGTAATCCAAAAAGGAATGGTTCCTATTGGAACTTTTAAATCCAATTCTGATTACTTAGATAGAAAAGATTTTTTTATCGAAGTCAATGGAATCAAAATTGCGATTTATAATTATACATATTCAACCAATGGAATTCCTGTTAAAAATGGTCGAACTGTTAGGCTCTTGGATGAAAACCAAATCAAAGAAGATGTGGTTTTCGCCAAAGAAAGCGGAATTCATTTTGTTATCCTTTGGTACCACTATGGATCGGAGTATGAAGAGAAACCTGATAAGTCGCAAACCAAATGGGTGAATCTTGGATTTGAGGCCGGAGCTGATATTATCATTGGAGGCCATCCGCATGTAGTGCAAAGAATTGATCAGTTCCAAGAAGAAAAAACCTGGGAAGATCGACTGGTTGCTTATTCTCTTGGTAATTTTTTGTCTGCTCAGAATAGAGAAAACACTGATGGTGGAATCATTTTATCTTTCGAATTAGAAATCAATTCGCGGAATCAAAAAAAAATTAAAAATGTAATTACGGAACCAGTTTGGGTTTATTCCCATGGATATAAAATTATACCCATTCTGAAATATGCACGAAATGAGATTTCGTTAAAACTTCCGAAACATTTAGAAAAAAGAATGTATGGGTATGAAGCACACCTTAAAAAAATTCCAGGTTTAACTTTTTAAATTAACTAAGAAGATTCCTCTTAACCAGAGATTTCTCCGGCTATCAGATCGTATCCCTTTCCTTCACGGATCAAGTCAATCGAGTCATCATTGATTTGTACAATAGTAGAAAGTTCCATTCTGACAATTCCACCATCTACAATCCCATCCACTTGGTTGCCATAAATAGATTCTAAATCATCAATATCAATGATGAACTCGTCATCGCAAAAAGCTGATGTGGAAGTGAGAGGTGAATTATGAATTTTTAAAAGTTCAGTCAGGTAAATATGATCTGGGATACGAATCCCTATCTGTTTATCCTTATGATGAACGATCGAGGGTTTCGGTAGATTTTTATTGGCTTTCAGGACAAAGGTAAATGGGCCAGGTGTCACTCGTTTCATTAGACGATAGGCTGAATTTGGTAAATATTCAATGAAATTGGATGCCATTGAAATGTCTTTACACATAAGAGAAAGTGGTTTGTCTTTGGGAAGTTTACGAATGGCGTATATTTTTTCGACACCCAACTTTGAATGAGAATCGGCAATAATCGCATAAACTGTGTCAGTTGGAAAAATATATACGGCTCCATCCTTCAACCTGTCCGAAATTTGTTTGAGTTTTCGAACTTCCGGATTTTCTGGATGGAGGTAAAGGATCATTGGTATTCACATCAACTACTGTGCTGTGAGACCTCCATCCAAAACAATACACTGACCTGTCATATAAGAAGAAGTATCTGATGCTAAATAAATTGCTGCACCGAGTAATTCTTCTGGTTTCCCAAGTCTACCCATCGGAATTCCAGCAAGCACTTGTTTCATGATGAATTCTTTGTCTTTGATCATATCGGTCATTTCTGTATCAATAAGACCGGGGCAAATCACATTCACACGGTAACCATTATTACACCACTCTATGGCAAGTGCTTTGGATAAAGTGATGACAGCACCTTTTGTGCCAGAATAAACAGAAGCAAGTTTACTTCCCACCATTCCGAGAACCGAAGCTACGTTAATGATGTTTCCACCTTCTTTTTTATGGTGTTTGTAGTAAGCTTGGCAATTGCGAAATACTCCCACATAGTTTGTTTGAACTATATTTTGTAATTCTTCTTCTTTAAATCCAGAAGCAGGAGTGTTTGTTGCAATCCCTGCATTGTTGATGAGTGTATCCAGTTTTCCATGTTTTGCTCTAATTTGGCCAATGACTTCATAAGCCGCACCTTCACTTCGCACATCCAAGACCACACCATTGATACCTTCTTTGGTCATCCATTCAATGGATTCTGGTCTGGAACCTGCACCGTAAACGATAGCACCGGCATCTCTAAATCCTAGAGCCAATGTTTTACCAATACCTCGGCTGGCACCGGTGATCAAAATTGTTTTCCCTTTTACATCAAACAAACTCATTTTACCTCGTGATTGGAAGGATAACAATCGCTAGCTTGAGGTTTTGTGTCTTCCAAAAGTTTTTTATAATCTAAAGTATTATCATCCCGAACCAAATCTCTTCTTATATAGTGAGTTCCCTTTTCGTAGTAATCCGCTATGGGATTACAATCTTGGATGTCTTCCGAAAGACCTCGTTTGCATCCAAAAACAAAAACGAATGCCCATAAAAAAATAGCCAAAAGTCGAGGATTCACCATTATGAAATGAAACAATATCCCGTAAGGAATAGCAAGAATTTGTTTATACTCAAATCGACATCGCCAAGACGGATCCAAATACTGACTGACCTCGGTTTTTTGTTCCAAGTAACACCAGCAAACATTGACGAGTCTCAAAACAAACAGGAACCAGCCCTTCGGTATTTAGAACGAATGGTTCACTCAAAATTAGGACAAGATTTAGAGCCTAACCATCTCTATTTGGCCGCTGATACCATAGTCGTATTCAAAGATGAAATTTTGCACAAACCCACTGACTTGGAAGATGCGGTTCGCATCCTGCAAACACTCTCAGGAAAAAAACATTCGGTATTTTCGGGGGCTGGTCTACAAACCGCAAGGAGTGTTGATTTCTTTTATGAAGAAACCGTCATTCAATTTAAGGATTGGAACGAAGATGAAATTAGAGATTATATTTTACGATGCCAACCGTTTGATAAAGCAGGTTCTTATGGGATCCAAGATGAAAACGGTCCCGTGTTAGAACGAGTTGGATCTTATACCAATGTGATGGGATTTCCCCTCCGAAGTTTTTTCGCTCGTTCTTCGGTATGGTTACCTTATTGGGAAAGGTCTTTTAAGCGTATAGATTGACTAAATTTCCCGGTTTATAGGCTGCTTTTGCGTCAGGGCTGGTTTGCACTTCAGCCGCTTTTTTTTCTGTTTCACCAGAAACATATTTAGGCTGGTAGGAACGAGATTGGATTGCTTCCACTTGCTCCACGGCTTGGGTATTGTATGCAGGGGACACATACATATACGGTTCCCCTAGTCCTGAAACTCTTGCCACATTACTTGAGATTTCCATACTATGAATATCGCCTCGATCCTATCGAAAGATTAGACCGGATTCACGAAAATGGAAACAAAAAAATCACAAGCCAGAGAATTTAGCTCTCTTTTCCAACTATTCAAAACCCAAACTAGTAACCTTCCGCAATTTTTTGCCTACACAGGCGAAGATTCTTATGAATTTGAACTCATCATCGATCATTACAAAGAAGCCCTTTCAAAGTCTTCAGGCCCTTACGAAATCATTTTGATTGTATCTGAATCAGGAGAACAGGCAAAACTTTTTGCTGAACTATTTACACCTGATATGTTCTACCCAAGAAAACTCATCATTGTCAAACAAGCTGCCGCACTTTTTAAACCCATACTTGATGCGAAATCCGCGCAAGAATGGAAAGACTTTGCTTCTGGATTTCGTAAAAATATAACCGCAGTTTCGGATGAAATTTTCCTCATTGTTCATTACGATGGAAAAGACATTCCACAAAGTTTGGTTCAACTTTTTCAAGGAACTTTAAACTATTACAAAACTAAGTTTTTATATCCAAGTGATTACCCAAAAGTTTTCAAAGAAGTTTGTGACCAAGAACAAGTGCATTTTGAACCCAATGCTGCCGATGAATTCATCCATCGAATTCCTGCAAACGTGGGAGCTTACCTTAAAAGTGTTAAAAAACTAAAACAATACTTACACCGTTCCAAGTTTACCATCGATGATGTGAATTCCGTTTTATTTAGTCAAAATGAACTGAATACGAATGTTCTCGTAGAAACATTAGTTCAAAAACGTAAGATTGATTTTTTTAAAGAATTTACAAAGTTTAGTGACCAAAACTCTGAGATCCTCAGTTTCTTAACCAGACTCAGCTACAAACTAGATGAAATTCGCAAAATCAAAGTCATTCGAGCAAGACACAATGGTGAAGTTCCCATTCCTATCATGGATGAACTTTTAAAAACAGGAAGTTATTCTGATGCCAGAAAAAATTTTGTAAGAAGGCAATTGGTTTCTGATTCCGCTTTATTTACTGATAAAACTTTAGATTTATTTTATGACCAAGTGATTGAAATGAATATCAAATTCAAATCAGGGCTTCGCGATGAAGAAGGAAGGAATTATTTTTTACAAAAAATTATGCACCTCTTTTCCTTACTTCAAGAAAGATCCTCCAAATGATATTCATGTAATTTGCGATACAAATTCCGTTCAGAGATTCCAAGTAGTTTGGCCGCTTTTTCTCTATTTCCTTTTGTATAAATTAAATTGGCTTTGATGATTTCCTTTTCATAACTTTCCAAACTAATTCCAGGTTTTACTTCTAATTCTGTAAGTTGGTTTTCAAAAAAATGTGATGGGATATGTTTCCAATGCAATTGTTTGCCAGAAGAAAATCCAACAAGTGCAAAGATCATATCTCTTAGTTCAGAAAGATTTGTAGTGAACGTTTTGTTTTTAAAAAAAACAAAAAACTCTTCTTCCATCCCTGTAATCTTTTTACCGAGATCAGTGTTTGCTTCCTCTAAAAACTGAGAAACAAATAACGGTAATTCAGAAATTCTTTTTTTCAAATTAGGAAGTTCAAATCGAAAGGATTTTAACTGGTCATAAAAATCAGCATACACATTCTTTTGATTTAGGATTTCGAGTTCCTCAGAATGGATTTCCCAATATAAGTTTACTTTGGATTTTTCTTCATATTTTTCAGACTTCCACCATTGTTGTAATAACAATACTTCTTCTGGGTTTGCCTTTGTGATGCAATCAATCAGAATGGTAACCATCTGTTTGGATGATTTGATTTTTTCTAAGGATTCAACAAATGGAAATGGATACGAAAAATCCAACCGAATGATGGAACTCGGAGAAATATTCCTTTGTTCTAAACTCCTCTGGATCCAAAAACTTTTCCCTACTCCTCTTTCTCCAATGATTAACATTGGTAAATTGGAATTAGAAGTTTCCATCCATTGGTTGCGAATCTTTTGGATATCAGATCCGCTACATATCCATTCTGAACTTGGTTTACTTCTTTTTAATGACACTCACTGTCCCTTGCAAGTAACCATTAAATTCTCTAATTTTGTTAGTATCTAAAAACTTTTTTGCCTGTGAAGGTTTTACCATCAGTGTTTTTGGATATGTTGAATTTATTTTTAGTAAATTTGTTTCTGCAGGAGCATTTCTCACTCCCCAAGTAGAAAGAGGATCAAGGACAAACGTAGTTTGGATTAAATATTCTTTTCCTTTTGTTACCACCACATCATAGGGCAACTGAATCCAAATGGCTTCTCCTTTTGATTCAACAAGAACCGTCTGGAATCTATCTTTTTCTGTTTGGTCTGTATTGGATTCTGTTCGCAGTATATATTCCAAATCAGTTTTGATTTCTTCTTTTTCCAATACACGTTTATCGGATATTTTTTCATAAGCTAGATAAAGGTTGTATGGAGTGACCACATCAACTGCGGCTCGAACCAAAGAGGCATCAAACTTTTTGACTTGGTTCTGGTTCCAATTGAAAGGCATCTGTAATTCTTCTACCGAGGAATAAACATTAAATTGGTTTAAATAGAGATATTCGTATCCTTCTGAGGTTCCAATCTTTTGGTATTCCGTAATTCCTACAACCCGGCTATTACTTGCCTTACCAATCCTTTGTAATTCTCTAATGGTACTCAGTTCCGAGTGGTTGGGAACTAACAATACAGGTTCGATTTCCATATGGCGCAAATCATTCAATGCCATAATGATAGACCCGGATTTATCTTTAATACTTGAAGAAAGTAATAAAAAGAGTTTTCTAGAATCTTTTTTCCCAGAGGAGATTTTTGATCTTAACCCTTGTAATGCGGAAACGATCGATTCTGATTGGTTGTTTCCCTGCCAACCGGTTTCCTCCATCAATTTTTTAATTTCTATATGTTCTTTTGTTGGTGGAATAGTGACTGTTTTGTCTTTTTTAATGAGAGTCACACCCAAAAACAATCCATCTTGATCGTACATGGAAGTTAAACTTTTTAAGAAATCTTTTTTGTAATAGGCATACGAGGAATTGATATCGATAAAAACATTAATCTCATAATTGGGAGCAATTTTGTTTTTCTTTTCATAAAATCGTGGAGGCAAAAATCTAAAACTTTTTTCATTATGTTTTTCGTATGCCAAAACAAAATTTGAAATGAGTTTGGATTGGATGGTTTGTCTCGTTTGGTTTTTACAATTGAAAATAACTGATTTAACAAGGATGGGATTTCCAAAATCAATTTGATCTTGTACTACAAAATGCGAATCCCATTCGTTACAATAAGAATATAAATCCTGATCCTTTAACTCTGCCTCTTCGTTCCACTCAGATTCATTCAAAAAATTTTCTACAAGTTTTGGATCTGTGATTTCAGTAAAAAAATTTCGTTTTAAATAGTGTCGTGAAAGACGGGACAATTCAAAACCCGCCTCGCGTCGTGTCCCGAGAACGGGAGGAACATCGCCTGAAATATAGGCAGGGAGAATAGAAATTTCTTTCCCAGAAATAAATTGTGGAAAGAACGCAATAAAAAGGAGGGTTAGTGTGTAGAAAATGCGAAAAGAACGGCGAGACATAAAATTAGAATCGGTCGATTCAGGGAAAATGTAAATCTTTATCCTACAACCCTCTTTCGTTTTCTTTGAGAAAAGATTGACAAGGGTTTCTTATAGGATCAAATTCTTCGGAAAAGGAGTAGATTCTTTATGAAGAAATCGCTTATCGTATGTGCCTCTCTAATCGCATTTGTTGTATCTTGCGGATCCAATGATGGAGGCAGAAGAGACGCTACGACCGTAGGTAAAAATGGTTGGATTTTTGAAGGTTGGGCTTGTGCACCTGATGCAGCTGCTGCAAAACGTGGTGAAAGCCCTGCTGAGTATTGCAAAGGGAAAGAAAAAGAATACGATTATCTTTACATGAAATTTTCTGCACGTGCTTCTGACAAAGCTATCAAAGCTAACTCGGTTGCAATGAAACAATCCACTTGCCGTGAAGCAGCTCGTCTTCAAGTTGCTGGTGATGGTTTGAAAAAAATCTTAGGTGAATACTTAGAACAAGCATCTGGTGTATCTGATGGTCAATCCACAGGTTCCGTAATTGTTTCTGAATCAAAAGGTATCATCAAAGGTGTTGGAGTTTATGACTGCTGTTCACTTAACAACGAAACAGGAATTTGCGCAAATGTTGGCGAACCTGAAACTTGGGAAGAATGTCAGTGTGTTGGATACTTGCGTTATGCGGGTGGACAAAAAGCTCTTGAAGCAAAGGCAACTGCAGCTCAGTAATCTGACTGTTTAGTTTTTTACTTCAAAAAAGGCCTCCTGAATCGGGAGGCTTTTTTTTTGCCCTGGCCTTAAATTACTTTTTTAGTTTTGGATCAAAGTAATGTTTATGAATGAATTCCTGAACAATTTTATGTTCCGCTGCTGCCAAAGGTTGGAAAATCACCGAAGTTGTTTTTCCTGCAGTTCTGTGCACCGTTCCAATTATCTCTAATGGATTTTGATGGAGGGAAAACTGAATCCTTACCTGATCCCCTTCGTAAAAGATAGCGGTGGTTTGAAAAGCAAGTCCCCCCGTTCCCAAATCAGAAAGATGTCCAGTGACTGCAGAATTTTTCGATTTGATAAGTTCTACAGTACAAGGTACGTCTAACTTTACCCTTGCATCTTTACGTTTTTGTTTTGCTCCACCATACTTACTATAACTATCAGAAAATATTGATTGTTTCGAATCTGCCATTTTAACTTCCTTTATGCGAGACTAACAAACGTTTCACAGTTGATATTCTCGTTTTTTATTTCGCTTGTTTCCAAAAACTTAGAATCCATTTGCACGGACTCTAATCTATCTATAAATTGATTCACATTTGTGATTGCTAAAAGTTCTCTTTTTGTTTCCTCTGGGAAACCAGTATTTTCTATATATCGTATAAAATGTTTTCTAAAAAGTATCAAAGCGTAATCATCTTCGGAAGGATAAAAATTTAACATTAAATTTAAATGTTCCAAGATAACTTCTTTGATTTCTAACCAACTTACTTCTTCCTTTGTTCTCTCAGAAAAGATCCAAGGATTTCCAATGGCCTTGCGCCCAATTAGAACAAGATCCACTCCAAAAGCCTTTTTCTTACTCAACGCTTCTGAAAAACTGGCTACGTCACCATTTCCGAAAATGGGAACATTTGCTTTGGATTTAATTTCACCAATGGCATTCCAATCAGCAAAACCAGTATAAGCCATGGCCTTTGTCCTTCCGTGAACAGAAATGGCAGATACACCCGAACCTTCTAATACTTTGACTGTTTCTAAATAATTTAAGGAATTAGAATCCCAACCAAGACGAATCTTTGCAGTGACGGGTAGGTTTGTTTTTTTCCGAATTCCTTCAACCATAGCCCCAGCCAAACGAACATTTCTTAAAAGCCCGGCACCCGAGCCGTGGTGCGAAACTTTGGCAACGGAACATCCCATATTTAAATCAATCACATCGGGTTTTTTTGAGGCCGCAATTTCTGAGGCATTGACTACTGTTTCTAAATCTGATCCAAAAATTTGAAAAAAAATTGGCCGTTCTGTTTCTAAATAACGAAACATATCTAATGACTTTGTATTTCCCATTAACAGCTGCTCAGTGGATACAAACTCCGTATAAGCAAAAGCCGAACCAAATCTTCTTGTGATTTGTCTATAGGGACTGTCAGAAATACCAGCCATCGGAGAAAGAACAACATCACCTTTGATAGTCACTCCCCCGATGGTAATCATAATTCCTCTTTATTCCGACTCGGATTCTGAATCTCTAACAACAGCGAAGTCTTTTACAAAGTCTTCATCTTTGGTATTCACAACTTTGACACCCATAGCCGAACGACCCACCATGGAAATGGTTTTGACTTCGACACGGATGGCCATTCCTGATTGTGTGATGACGAGTAGTTCATCTTCTTCTTTTACAGAAGCGATCCCCACAGCTCGTCCATTTTTTTCACCAATTTTCAAGTAGGTCATTCCTTTCCCACCACGACCTTTCGTAGAGAACTCCTCAAAATCAGTTCTCTTTCCAAATCCGTTTTCGGAGACGCAGAATAAATTTGTTCCTGGTTCTACTTTGGTTATCCCTGCAATGGCATCATCGTCTTCTAACTTCATGGCAGTCACACCCGAGGCCGTTCTACCTTGCGAACGAAGTTCATTCAAATTCATTCGAATTGCGAGACCATTTTTACTTCCAATAAACACATCGTAGTTACTTGGGTTGGCAATCACATCAATGAGTTCATCACCGTCACGAAGGCCAATGGCGATGATTCCGGATTTTTTAGTATTTGTGAATTCATCCAATTGAATTTTTTTCACAAATCCATCTCTTGTCACCATGAGTAGATAGGACTCATCAAAGTTTCGGAATGTAAATAAAGAAGTAATGATTTCATCATCATTTAAGTTGATCACTGCTTTGAGAGATTTTCCACGTGCTTCTTTAGTAGCAATCGGCAATTCATAAACTTTCATAAGGAAGGCTCGTCCCTTATTAGAGAAGAGCATTAAGTTGTCATGAGTCATCGCACTGCTTAGTTTTTTAACAAAGTCTTCTCTTTTTGTTGAGATCCCTTGAACACCTTTTCCACCACGTTTTTGGCGACGGAACGTATCCATTGGAAGGCGTTTGATGAACATATCTTCTGATAACTGAACCACTACTTCTTCATCAGCTATCAAATCTTCTGCGTTGAATGTTGAGGATTCCAAAGACTCTAAACTAATTTCTGTAGCGCGATTGTTTCCGAAAGATTGGGCAACCTTTCCAAGTTCTTCACAAATGATCGATTTCACTCGTTCTGGTTTGGCAAGGATGTCTTCTAGGTCAGCAATGAGAAGTCTCACTTGTTCCAATTCTTCGATAATCTTTTGAACTTCTAAAGAAGTTAAACGTTGCAAACGCATTTCCAAAATGGCATCCGCTTGGATTTCAGAAAGAGAAAAGGTAGCCATGAGGGAACTTTGTGCTTCTTTCACATCTTTGGAAGCACGGATGATACGAATCACTTCATCGATATTATCGAGAGCAATACGAAGACCTTCTAAGATATGAGCTCTTTTTAATGCTTTGTCTAAATCAAATTCAGTTCGTTTGATAACGACTTCATTTCTATGATCTGCATACGATTTTAGAATTTCTTTTAAAGAAAAGATTTTAGGGCGATTGTTTAAAATCGCAAGCATTGTAATCCCATAACTCACTTGTAATTGAGTGAGTTTAAAAAGTTGGTTTAAAATGACTTGTGCGTTGGCATCTTTTTTAACATGAATCTCTACTCGAATTCCTTTTCGATCCGAAAGGTCTAAAATTTCTGAGATTCCTTCGATGACCTTTTCATTCACCAAGTCCCCAATTTTTTCAAGTAAGTTCTTTTTGTTTACTTGGTAGGGAATTTCATTCACAACAATGATCTCGCGACCTTTGTTGTTTTCAATGATGTCTACTTTGGAACGAATGCGAATGGATCCTTTTCCAGTAGCGTATGCTTGGTAGAGACCTTCTCCACCAATGATCGTTCCACCTGTTGGAAAATCAGGTCCCGGAATGATCTTCATCAGTTCTGGAAGTGTGATGTCAGGATTTTGAATGAGAGCAATGACAGCATTTACCGATTCTTTTAGGTTATGCGGAGGGATGTTCGTTGCCATACCCACGGCAATCCCCGTGGAACCATTAACTAAAATATTTGGAAAATTAGCTGGTAATACATCCGGTTGTTGTCTCGTATCATCAAAGTTTGGTGAAAAACTGACAGTATTTTTTTCAATGTCTTTGAGAAGTTCTTCGGCAAGTTTAGTAAGACGAGCTTCTGTATAACGATAAGCCGCAGCATTGTCACCGTCAACCGATCCAAAGTTTCCCTGACCATCAATCAGAGTTTCTCGCATGGAAAATGTTTGGGCCATACGAACCATGGTTTCGTAAACAGGAGAGTCACCATGTGGGTGGTAGTTACCAATCACTTCCCCAACAATTTTCGCTGATTTTACATAAGGGCGATCTGATCTCCAAGCTCTTTCATTCATCGCATGGAGAACTCGTCTATGAACTGGTTTTAATCCATCTCTAACATCGGGTAATGCTCGACCTACGATCACACTCATCGCATAATCAAGGTAAGCTTCCTTCATTTGGTCTTCAATTTCCACCGGAATGACCCGCACACCGGATTTAAGAGCACCGGCTACGTCTGGTCTACCGGAAAGATTGAGTGCTAAGGTTTTGTTTGATTCGTTTTCTTGGCCGTTTTGTTCGGTCATTTTTCTATCCTAATTCCGATTAAAGATCTAAATTTGCAACTTTGTATGAATTCGCTTCAATGAAACGACGACGAGGAGACACTTCGTCCCCCATAAGGATATTGAATGTATCCTCTGCTTCTACAAAATCTTGTAACTTTACTTGTAACATAACTCGTTCTTTTGGATCCATTGTTGTGTCCCAAAGTTGTTCCGGATTCATCTCCCCGAGTCCTTTGTACCTTTGGATCGTTACTTTGTCATTGGGTCTTGCTTTGAGGATTTCATCCTTCTCACGATCCGAATAAACATAAACTGCTTCGCGTCCAAATTTCAAAAGATACAACGGAGGTTGTGCAACAAAGAGCGAACCTGTTTCAATGATTGGTTTCATGTAACGAAAGAAAAAAGTAAGTAATAGTGTTCGGATGTGTGATCCATCCACGTCCGCATCTGTCATAATGATGATTTTTTTATAACGAAGTTTATCGATATTGAACTCATCATCACCGATTCCCGTTCCCATAACAGTGATTAGGGTTCTAATTTCTTCATTTGATAAAATTTTGTCCAAACGAGCTTTTTCTACGTTTAGAATTTTACCTTTGAGCGGAAGGATTGCTTGCGTATTTCGATCCCTACCTTGTTTGGCGGAACCACCTGCCGAGTCCCCCTCGACAAGATACAACTCACAATGTTCTGGATCTTTTTCGGAACAATCGGCGAGTTTCCCAGGAAGGCCGCCACCTTCTAAAACTGTTTTACGTCTTGTTAGATCGCGAGCTCGTCTTGCTGCTTCTCTTGCTTTGGAAGCTAGAATACATTTCTCTAAAATCTTTTTGATGACAGCAGGGTTTTCTTCAAAGAAACGATTGAGACCTTCACCCGTGATCGTTTGCATAAGACCTTTCACTTCTGCATTCACTAACTTTTCTTTTGTTTGTGAGTTGAACTGTGGTTGCGGAATTTTGATCGATATCACAGCACAAAGGCCTTCTTTGATATCATCCCCTTGTAAGCCGTTTGGTTGTTTTTTAAAAAGGATTTGGTCTTTCTTTAAATGGTCATTGAGAGTTCTCGTAAGGGCAGTTCGAAAACCTTCTAAGTGGGTTCCACCTAAGTTGTTATTAATAGCGTTAGTAAAACAAAAAATGTTTTCGCTGTAGGTATCGCAGTATTGAAGAGCAATTTCTGCCCAAACATTTTCTTTTTCACCTACAAAGTGCAAAACCTTATGTAAGGGATGTTTTGCATCTGTGATGTATTCCACAAAAGAAACAATCCCACCATCAAACTTAAATTCGTGTTTCGCAACTTCTTCTTTTCTTTGGTCTTCGATGCGAATGAGTAACCCTTTGTTTAGGAAGGCAATTTCTCTAAATCTTGCAGAAAGGGTATCAAAAGAAAAATCAACAGTGGTAAAAATGGTATCATCTGCTTTAAAGCGAACGACTGTTCCGCGGTGAGTTGTATCACCGATGATTTTTACATCTTCGATAGGAACACCAGCTTGGTATTTTTGGTAATGGAGTTTTCCATCTTGGTGGACTTCCACTTCTAAATAAGTAGAAAGAGCGTTCACCACAGAAACCCCTACCCCATGCAAACCACCAGACACTTTATAAGCATCGTTCTCAAACTTACCACCGGCGTGTAGAATTGTTAGTACGACTTCAATGGTAGACTTACCCTTATCCGGGTGAATTCCTGTTGGAATCCCGCGACCATTGTCACGAACTTCAATGATATGGTCTGGCAAAATGCGGACATCAATTTCTGTACAATGGCCAGCCATTGCCTCATCCACAGAGTTATCCACAACCTCATAAACCATCTTATGGAGGCCGGATTCATCTTGTGTTCCAATATACATTCCGGGACGTTTTCGGACCGCTTCTAGACCCTCTAGGATCTTGATTTTCGAGGCTGAATAGGCGTTTGGATCGGTTTGGTTGGACATAGATTTATAAGATACCCTATAGGAAGTATCCTAGAAAGTCCCTCGAAGGGCAAGTGAAATCGGGGAGATTTAAGTGACTTAAGACCTGGGATTTTGGAATTCGTTTCCTGTTTTAAATTGAATTTTTTCCAATAAAACTGGGTTCGTAATTACATTTGCTTTTGTTAAAATTTCGGTTTTTTGGAACTCCAATTCCTGGGAAATCATCGAATGGCGACAAACAACTGTGAGTTTTTTTCCTTCAATGGATTTCGGAAAACTCTGTTTCCCAAAATAATCGCCAACAATCTCGTTCCAACGTAGCCGAATGGTTTTCAGAATTTGGTCGCGGAAGACAGCTTCCCTATCCATACCCATTTTTTCCAAACTTTGGAAGAGTTCTGAGAGTTCGACTTTTTTCATTTCTCTAAAAACACCTTCACTTTTCCGCCTTCCACTTGGTAGATTTCTTTATCAAGTGTTAGGTTTCCGACATATTCATGAATTCCTTCCAAATCTGTGGTGGTAAAAAATGCCTGTCCACATTCTGAAATCAAATTCACAAAGTATTCCCTTCTTTTGACATCCAGTTCCCGAATGATATCATCAATCAGTAGGACAGGTGCTTCTCCCGTTGTGTCTCGGATCATTTGAAAACAGGCGGTTTTCAGAGCAATGACAGCGCTTCGTTTTTGGCCTTGGGAACCAAAACCACTCAAATCTTTATCATCAAATCCAATTGGAAGTGTGTCGCGATGATTACCGCAACTCGTATAACCGATGGCTCTGTCTTTACGTAGATTATCGGTTAGTTTTTGTCTATGTTCTTCTTTGGATGCGATATTAGGTTTGTAAGTTAAAAAGAACGGATCTTTTCCAGAACTTAACTGTTGTAAGTTTTTATGAAAGTATCCGGCAAGGCTCTCGATGGTTTTCGTTCGAATCTCACGAATTTCCGCATCATGTTCAATGATGGGTTCATCCCAAATTCCAATTTCACGATCAGAAGAATTTTCTTTTTTTAAAGCCGCATTTCTTTGTTTTACCAAACGATCATATTCAATGAGTTGTTTTAAATAATACCGATTGGTGGATGATATAAAGGCATCAAGAAAACGGCGACGTTCCACATTCCCATCTTCAATGATGAGAATATCAGGTGGGCTCATCACAATCGAACGAAAGTATCCTACATAGTCAGAAATTTTTTTAAACTCTTCGCCGTTGACTTTTAGTTTCTTTCGTTTGGAATAAGAATGTTCAATTCCATATTCAAATAAATACTCATTTTCTTCGGATTCAAATTCAGCCCGAATGAAGGTATCTTTTGTATCCCAACGAAGGAGTTGGTTTTGGTCTGATTCGCGAAAACTTTTTAAATAAGAAAGAAGTGAAATGGATTCGAGTAGGTTTGTCTTACCTTCTCCATTGTTTCCAATAAAAAAGATAAGACGTGATTTGAATGTAAGTTCTGTTTCTTCGTGATTCCGAAAATTCTTTATGTAAATTTTCTTTAGAAACATTAAAGTTTCATTGGCATAATGACAGAAACAAAGTCGCTATCCGATGGATCCTTAAAAAGAACCGGTGCACTAGAAGTTGTGAATTCTAAAATTACTTCTGGATCATCCACAGCTTTGACTACATCACTCAAATAATCACCTTTAAATGCAATGGTGATTGCTTCTCCATTGTATTCAATTGGCATATTGTGATCAAACATCATAGTTCCTGGATTAGAAGAACTGATATTCACATTTCCTTTTGTAAAAGCCAAACGAACTTGTTTCGATGGTTCTTCTGCAGAAATCAAAGCTTGTTTTAAGAAAGTTAAAAAGTCAGCTTTTACCACACGAACAGATTCCGAAGTTTGTTTTGGAATGACTTGTTCGTAATCTGGAAAGTTTCCATCAATCAGTTTGAAAAGAAGTTCTACGTTTCCAGAGGAAACATAAATTTGTTCTTCAACAAATCCAATCTTTGCAGTTTCTTTTCCTTCCATCATTTTTAACATTTCACGAACTGCTTTGTGAGGAATGATCACTCCATTTTTAAATGGAAACTGTTTAGGAAACTTACGAACAATTTTAGAAAGACGACGTCCATCGGTTCCCACAACAATTAGATTAGTATCATCTGGTTTTAAAAAGAGACCGTTAAAAACAAAACGAGTTTCTTCAATTGCCATGGCATAAGAAGTTTTACGAAACATCTCACGAATGGTTTGACAAGGAAACTCAACCACACTGGATTCATCAACTTTAGGAATGGTTTTGATATCTTCAGAATCAATACCATTCACTTTAAACTTAGTATCCATCTTTCCTGAAGCATCAGTGATCGTTGTCTCAGAGTTTTCTGCTTGGTCAGTAGTAGTCAGTAAACTTGTATCAAAGTTTAGATTTTTAAAAATACTCGAAAGTTGTTTAGCCGGTAAGGATGCAGTTCCTTTTTCTCCAATGGTAGAAGGAACAGAAGTTTTGATTGCGATCTCTAAATCTGTCGCAGAAAGATAAACTTCATTGTCTCCCGTTTGGATTTTCAAATTGGAGAGAGCCGATTTAATCTCTCGAACAGAGATGACTCCATCCACTGAGTTGATTGCTTTTAGGAATTCTGTAGTATTGACAGTGAATTTCATTTTTCCTCTTCTTCTTATTTATATTATATATCTTTATATATATTATGTCGTTTCCGTTGGTTCTGTCAGTATGTCGATAAAGCCTGGAAACATCAATTTTTATTGAATTATGTCAGGTTTTTTCCTTTTTGCAACTGTCAATATTTATGTCACTTTGAACAGGTTGTGGAAATTTTAAGGGACAATAAGGACTGACTATGTCCTATCGACAGTTTATCGACAGGTAATGGTCGGATTAATCACAGGTTATTGGAAACTTATCTTGTGTTTGATGGTATGAAACAAGTCTTCCCATTGTGGATCTGTTTTCATACGTTCTTTGAATTTATCGATTCCGTGGATGACGGTCGAATGTGTGGTTGAAAAAATTCTTCCAATTTGTGCCTTCGGAACATGGAGGACGTCATGCAGGAGGAGCATACAAAGATGTCTTGGTGGGATAAAATCCGCTTTCCGACTTTTTCCTAGTAAATCCTTGCGCGCGACATTGGACCTTTCACAGACAAGATCAATGACCATGTCGGGGCTGAATCCAATTCGCTTTTTATTCGTCAGAAAACGAGCTTCTGCAATTTCCTGAATTTTTTCTTCCGTAAGCAAAAAGTATTCATAAGCCTTTTTGTATAGAACCAAATCGTTTACGATACCAATGAGAGCTCTTGAATCTCCTTCCAATCGTTCGGCAAGCCAGAGGAGGAGTTTGTCACTCGCAGGAATATTGAATTCTGAAAAATTGGCACGCAAAAGTTCGATTCGAAGGGCCAAGTCATGGGATTTGATATCGGCTTGGAGACCATGCACGAATCGAGATTTGAGCCTTTCGTGTAACGGGAGTTCGTAACTTGGTCTATCTGAGGCAATGACAATCTGGCGTTTTCTGTCGTATAGGAAATTGAAAAGAGCAAAAAACTCTTCTTGGGTTTTCTCAGCCCCACCATTTAAAAACTGAATGTCATCAAAGAGTAAAACATTATACGACTGGTAACGAATTTTGAAAGATTCGAGTGACTCGCGATTGTTTTGACGAACCGTAAAAATAAATTCATTTAAAAAGGAAGTGCTGTTTACGTAACGAACTGTCTTCCAGGGATCTTTCTTTTTGATTTCATTTCCAATGGCATGGAGGAGATGCGTTTTCCCCACGCCCACAGGACCAAAAATATACAGTGGATTGTATTTTCCAGGTTGTTCTGCCACACTTTTTGCGGCTGTATAAGCGATCTTATTGGAATCGGAAGTGATATAATTGCTAAAAATAAACTCTGGATTTAGATCCGAGTCGGATTCATCAAATTTGGATTGGATGACTTCCTTAAAAATCTGTGTAGAAGTTTCTGATTCCGCAAGAATCGACACACGAAAACGATCACCTACTACTTGATAAACGGCTTCTTCAATGAAACTTGTATACTTGGTTTCCACATGACGTTTGATTCCTGTGGAAGGAGCAGTCAGGTGAACCACCTGGTTCTCCGATTTATCGAATTTGAGTGGTGCAATGAAATTAGAAAAGTACTTGGGAGGTATCTGTTTCGATATTTCTTCTAAAATTTCTTCCCAACGTCTTTCCAAGCTTCCCCGCCCTAAATGTGAAATCGGGTACTATACTTTTAGCAAGTAGGTAGAATTCAAATGAAAAATCCGAAAACGCTCCAAACTACAAAAAATAGTCGAACCGAATAAAAAAATTATGTCCCTTATTTGAATTGACAGAATTTATTCTTATAATTCTTGTTAGGTGTTCTTTATTTCGATTGGTGATTTTTTAATAACTATCAGCCTTTTTTATCTATGTGGTTAAACGTAAAAACAATTGTGATAAAAGAACATATTCCAGTGCAGGAATTTCATAATGAAGTTTCATTTTAAAATCTAAGATGGCTTCAATCCTTCCTACATTTGCTTCAAAGTTTTTTTGTCTGTATTCATAAAGAAGTAACAAACAAATCATTTCTAAAAAATCAATTCCCGTAAGCCCTTCTTTGTTGGAGCGAAATTCTCCGAGTTGGTCACGCACCCAGTTTTCCAATTTGAATAATAAAATGGAATCGTGGCAATGTTCTCTGACGTTCTCATGCCATTCTTCCAAAAACTCATCGGAGATTTCAAATGGATTGAGTGATCCACCATAATAAAGCTTGGATTCGGTCATTTCGTTTCTACGAATTTTTTTGATTTCATCCTGTGGGAGATAGTTGAAGGGAACACAAACTGATCGAGAGAGAATGGTTGGTTTTAAATTTTTTAAATCGTTCACGATGAGTATGAACTTTGTATGTGCTGGAGGTTCTTCTAAAGTTTTTAGAAGAGTGGTTTCTGCTTCATTATTGATTCGATTGGCTTCTGGAAATAAAACCACACGGTAATCTGATGTATGTGGTTTGAAAGGAATCCTTGCTGACAACAACCAACGGATGGTGAAGTCTTCTGGATCTTTTTCTTTTCCAATGGCTATGTTTTTCCTTCTAGGAAATTGAATGAAGTCAGGATGGACTCCTTTCATAAATTGTCTGCAAGAATCACAAACCCCACAAGAGGTTCCCTCTAAACAAAGAAGTTGTCTCGAGAATCTTTCAGCGGCTGTCCACTTCCCCACTCCATCGGGTCCGTAAAAAATGATAGATCCAGGAATTCGTGACCTATCATTTAAAAAAGATTTTAAGTAAGTCAGTGCAACATCTTGGCCTGACACTTGGTCGAATGAAAACAAAGCATCAGCCATTGGTCTTTAGTATACCGGTGTCAGCCAATTCATATAACTTGGTTGTTCACCACGAACCGCTTCAAAAAAGATCGATTGGATTTTTTTGGTGATGGGTCCGATGATTCCATTTCCAATCACACGACGATCCACTTCTTTCACCCAAGCCACTTGCACACCAGTGCCTGAAAAAAATAATTCATCAGCGATATAAAGTTCGGAACGAGCAATGTCTCTTTCCACAACTTGGATCCCTAAGTCCTTTGCAATTTGAATGATACTACGACGAGTGATCCCTTCTAAAATAGAAGAAGGAATGGTTGGTGTATGGATCACTCCATCACGAACGATAAAAAGATTTTCCGCAGAACCTTCTGATACAAATCCTCTCGCATCTAAAAAGATAGCTTCATCCATTCCATTTTGAACGGCTTCTGATTTTGCAAGAGCGGAGTTCACATACCCACCACTCACTTTGGAAAGAGTAGGAATTTGGTTATCAGAAAATCTTTGCCAAGAAGAAACGATGGTTGTCAGTCCGTTTTGTGTATCGAGATAGTCATCCAACTTCAAAGCATAAACTGTGATGTCTGCTTTTACGTCATGGAAACGAGGCGAAAGTTGTAAGGCAGAAGTGTAAATGAAAGGTCTTAAGTATACATTTTGTTTGGCTTCATTTTTACGAAGCAGATCCAAGATGATGGATTGGATTTCGTCCGGTGTGATTTCGATCTGCAGCTGCATGATCTTTGTGGAGTTCACAAGTCGTTTGCAATGTTCTGGCAATCGGAAGACATAAAGATTTTTTTTAGCTTCGTTGTAGTAACCGCGGATTCCACCGAAGACACCTGTCCCATATTGTAAGGCGTGGGTTTGGACGCTGACTTTCGCGTCCTCGGAAGGAACAATCTTTCCTTCAAAGTATGTGTAAGGGAATGAATTCTGAGCCATTGAGATTCCTATCCTTCCAATCTTCTGAAGTTTCAAAATTAGAAAATGAATTTTATCTTTTTTTCTCTCGAAGCATAGGCCGATGCTTTTGATATCGTTCTAAGGAGTAGATTTTCTGATCCCACTCCCTCGCAATTTTTAAGAACTGAATCACTAAGAAGACATAATATGAATCCATCCTTTTATCCCAACCAATTTGATTGTATCGTTGTTGGTGCCGGTCATGCCGGAACAGAAGCTGCCTATATCTCTGCCAAAGCAGGACTCAAAACTTTACTCATCACGATGAACTTGGATACTATTGGACAGATGAGTTGTAATCCTGCGATCGGTGGAATTGCAAAAGGACATATGGTTCGCGAAGTGGATGCACTCGGTGGACTGATGGGTCGAGTGATTGATCAAACCGGAATTCAA